>CALELH010000646.1 GCA_937902595.1 uncultured Myxococcales bacterium | reverse complement strand
GCGCGTGATTCCGTCTCTCGCCAAGCTACCCAAAGACCACCCCTTCAAGAAGGCGCATGCCAAGGACGGCATGGCTGGTGTCCTCAACGCTTTCGCCGATGGTAAGGGCGACTACTCCGTCAGTGATGAGGTTATAATCCCGAAGGAAAACCCCGTCATGATCAACGGTCGTGTCCGCTTTCCTGGCATGTTCATGGCGTCACCCAAGAAGGGTGCGCGAGGGAAAGTTGCTCGCTTTCAGACGACCAAGAAGATCGATTGGCTGGCAAACGCAAATAAGCCGAAGACAAAAGAGCTCATCGCGAAGCCAGACAAGAAGTACACCTACCAGGAGACGGGTGGCGAGCTGTCTTATACCCACAAGTTCTTGACCGGCTGGACCTGGTCTAAGCACTGGGAGAAGAGGCACCACAAAGACTACTGGTTCTTGGAGTACGAGTTCTGGGCCAAGGTTGGGTTCACCATCGGCTTTCGTGTGCCGGTGAAGTTCAAGGGCAAGATGAGCCCTGCGTATATCAAGACGGTCTCCAATAAGAAGAGCGGCGATAAGAAGGGCAGCTTCTCCGTGAAGCTGAGCGCAGACGTCTTCGATGGTGACACAGACTATTACAAGTCTGTCGGCTGGACCGATAAGGACCGCAAGGCCCGCGGCAAAGAGTTTCCATTCCACCTCTACTTGGACGCGGGCGCCCGCGTTGAGGTGTGTTGGAAGGATATCCTCGATAAGAAGATTGGCTGGGAGCTCGACTACTCACATGATCTGAAGCCAGTTTATGGCAAGGGTCAGGTCCTAAAGATGAAGGGGCCAGACAATAAGTGGAAGAACGCGGCTTTCTACATTCCGTCTGAGATTACTCAGACGGTTTGGAGAGTGGGGAACAGCGATCTTTGGGCCAAGGCCGAAGGACTCATCGGCGCCGAGTTCGGTGGGGACGGCAGCGTCTCGGCGAAGGTTCAACCTGTGATTAACGGGAAGGTGGGTAAGGCTAAGAAGATCACCCTTACTCGTGGGCAAACTAAGACGGCGGGCCCCTTCACCATCCCCAAGAAGAGTAACTTTGGAACCACAAAGTATGGCTACAAGATCTCTGATCCTCGTTACCGATGGAAGATGAAGATTCGACCGGCCGTGAAGGCCGTCGTAAGCGGTGAATGTGACCACTGGTGGTGCGGCTATGTCGGGCCCAAGACATACACTCTCGGTCCTTGGTATCCCATCGGGTGGATATCCCTCGGGACGATCGAGCTGGACCGTCATAAGGGCACCACACCAAGCTACAAATCCCAAGATGGCAAGAAGGAGTTCGTTAAGGGCTCTGGGTCCAATGAAATGCACGTCTGCCTCAAAACCTTCAAGAATGGGGCATACCTCCAAGTCAGCGACAGCCGTCTAGACAGGGTTCACGCCCAGTATGGCAAATGTTCTCTGAACTCGACGTTCACGATACGATCGGCCTCCACAAAGTCCGGCGAGAAGAACATCCCTGTCTTGAACGGTGGGCAGGTCAGCCTAAAGACGACTTTCGGTCGCTATCTCTCGGTGAACAATATGCACAAGCTGCGTGGAAATGCGTCCAAGGTGGGAAAGAACGAGAGGTTCACTCTTAATATCGTAGGGACGAAGAAGAGACGGGCCCTCAAGGCTGGAGATAAAATCAACCTGAAGACCGCCCACGGTCTATACCTGGCTGCTATAAACGGCGGCGGTAAGGAGGCCACCGCCAATCGTAAGAACGCTAAGACTTGGGAGCGGTTTAAGGTCGAAGAAACGACAAAGAAGAAGTTCAGTTGGACCTGTAATCAGGGTAAGCGCGACGGACACTCTAACTGTCGCATAAAGAAGATCGACGCACTCAAGAAGATGGGAGACGCCTGCAATCGAGACGGGACCAAATGCCCCTGCTACATTCACAAGCCTAAGTCCTCTAAGACCGCTGAGGTCTGGTGCCTAGAGAAGCTCACGATGAAGACGAAGGCCGGTAAAAACAAAGGTAAGGTTCTCACCAAAGCGAAGGGGGTATGCTCCAAGAAAGCAACGCGCCGAGCCGGTCGAGTAAAGACCAAAATGGGTGTAGGCAATAAAGTGTATAACGTCACCTCCACCGAATGCCTCGCGGCCACTTTCGACGCGACCCTACCGAAGGCTGCTTGTAGAGCTAAATCCGCACCGACGACGAACGTCGCGGCGGGGCCTGTCGCAATGAAGCTCTCCAATTGGACCTATCTGCAAAATAAATTCAGCTTGAAGGATAACGCGAGTTGCCCTTACTGGATTAGCTCCAAGTATAAGCAGATCGTGACCCGGGCTACTCCTGTAGAGAAATAGCCGCCAGCCTAGGGACGGGTAGCAATCCAATCCCTAGGCCCTTTCTCTGAGAGACTCTCGGGAATTTGGGCGTTCCAGGAGGTACCGAAGTCCACCTCCTTCATTGCCTATGCATGGCCGCAATGTTCAGGGAAGCCCTACCTAAAGAATGAGGTCAGGTCGCTCTCAATCCACGTTCTCTTCTATCTAGATCTTGAGGATCTCCAGAAATCCACTATTTCGTGGGCTCTGCGGGGGCAGCATCGTCGCCCTCTCCTGTCTTTGGCAAGAACTTATCCCAATGCTCAAAGGTGTTGATCCGCTGGCGGCCCTGCTCAATGACTCGCCGCGCACCCTCAATGTCGCCGGCCGCCTCCGCGACGCGCGCGCGCTCCACGTAGAGCATGGGGTCGTGTGACGCGAGGCTGATCGCTATGTCAAAGTGCTGGGCCGCAGCTCGGTAGTCCTCTTCGATAAAGGCGATGCGCCCTAGATTGATGTGAACGCCGACCTGTCTCCGATCGAGTCGGAGCGCTTCGACCATCAGGACTTTTGCAGCCCTTAAGCGCTTCTTGGAGATGTAGACATCGGCAAGACCGACGGATGCGTCAAAGTTGAGGGGATCTAGTGCATATGCCTGCTTAAAGAACTCGATGGCGCGGTCTATCGCCTTCGCTTCTAATTGATTGTAAGCCCGATTACTTAATAGACCGCTGTCTTTCGGGAAGAGCTTGACCGCTTTCTTGTAGGCGTCCTCGGCCTCGGGGAAGTTCCCCTGCCTCTGAAGCATTCCTCCCAAACGTCCCCAGGCGAGGCCCGATCTGGGGTATCTCTCAAGAGTTGTGACCAAAACTCTAGTCGCCGCAGCGAAGTTTGCATCCTCCGCGTAGGCTTGACCTAAAGTGAGAAACAACTCGAGACTCGGTTGGGGTCCACCAATCGCTACACCTAAAGCCTCGATCGCTTTCTTGCGGTCTCCAATATCGAGATAACCGCGACCGAGCACATCCCAAGCGTGATACAGACCTGATTGATCGGCGAGCGCGGCGCTCAAAGCCTCCGTACCTGGAATGAGGAGAGTCCCGCGATAATTGTCTTCGACCCCCAGCAGCACCGTCGCGACCAGCTGCTGAATCTTGGCCAACCGATCTTCCGATGGTACGCCCAGTACGCCTGAAAGGACCTTACCGATCGTCTCTGTATCTGTCTCTTTATGGGCCCCAGGCCGAGAGATTAGATGATCGGTATATCCCTGATGAACTTCGGGAACGGCTCCCTGGTTCTTCATATGACATCCCGCGCAATTAGACTCGGGAGATTTACTCTTAGGGTCGGGACACTCTGTCTTTCCCGAGGTGTGACATCCGACGCAACTCTCTCGCTGGGCACGCAATAGATCTTGGCCGTGAGGAGAGTGACACGTGGTGCAGGTCAAAGAATCACCGCTCGCCTTCGCGCAGGCACTCAGCGCCAGCCTCTCGCCTCTAGATGCGGACTCTGATGGTACACCAGAGGCACGATCAACATAGGCCGTGTGCCCTCCGACAGCGCCATCACCGCGAAATCTAACGACGCCCTCAAGGTGGCAACGCTCGCAACTAACCTCCGCGGCCCGACGCGCCATCTTAACCGTCTTTGTCATGGGGTCAGCTCCAGCGACGACCGGCGCCTTACGCCGTCGGAACTCGACATGCTGATCACCATCGCCGTGGCAATGTGCACACCCTAAAGGCTCGAGTTCATCTTGCCTTTCATTCATGCCTCCATGGCAGGAGACGCACTCCAAGGAGACCCTCTTGGTAAATCGAGGCTGGTCTGCGCCCTTGAAACCGTCTGTGAGTTCCCATTGAGATCGGTCATTGGACCAGGAGAGCGGCAAGAGCGTCATCTGGCTCAGATCACGAGCGATGAAGGAGCGAACTCCGCCCGATGAGCCAATCGTATAGTGGGCCTCAACCGGCCGAGAGTACTTGGTGCCATCAACGGTCTCTTCTTGCCGCCAGCGGCCCGTCTCATCAACGTAAGCGCGATACGCTATGGGGAGTTCTTTGTGGGAGACGGTCGCTGACTTACGAGCCGGTGAGTTCTTTTCGAAGACCTCATCGGGTCGAGCCAAGGTGTGTGACTTACCGCTCTTACGAAAGCTCTTAACGATCTCTTGATGACACTCAGCGCACGCGTCGCTTCCGGACGGAATTAGGGTGGCAGGTAGCGCTTTGATCGTAGCGGCAGGTTGATTCGTCTCGATACTAGACGCCTTCGACTCCTTGGGAGTCTTGGTTTTTTTTTCGCTACACCCCATGACTAATGTAAGGGCTACGATGGTAACCCAATAGCTCAATATCACGATGACGCGGTGATCCTGCGGCACTGACGAGTCCTCCCCGGAACAAGACAGGTGGTTATGCGATCCCGTGATGGTTTTGACAAGTCACTATGCGCTCTAGCTCACTATAAAGTCTGCTTTCCATCGGATTCCCCGATGTGGCCTACGCGATCCCTTGTGAACACGAATAATGAGACCTATTCTCTCGATCTTTTCAGAATATGATTTTCGGAGGTGACCGTGGCCCAGCTCTTTCGACAGCGTGACTTTGATTTCTTACTCTACGATGTCTTGGACATCACATCGCTCTGTGACTCCGAACGCTACTCAATGCATGACCGGGCGGTCTTTGATTCAATCTTAGACACCGCGCGGAAGCTGGCCGAGAGCAAGTTCGAGACCCACGCCGCTGCCCTCGACCAAGATCCTCCCGAACTCCACGAAGGACGGGTCACCATGATGCCGGAGGTGAAGGCCGCGACAGACGCCTTCGCGGAGAACGGCTTTAGCGCTGGCCCCTTCCCAGAGGAGTGGGGCGGACTGGCCTTACCTGGAGTCATCGCACACACCTACAACCTGCTCTTTAACGCGGCCAACATCGCGACGTCGACCTATGTCGGGCTGACCATGGCCGCCGCCAATATGCTGATGGCGAACGGTGATGATGAGCTGAAGGCGACCTATTTACCGGACCTCGTCTCGGGGCGCTTCTTCGGGACGATGTGCCTGTCGGAGCCACACGCAGGGTCTTCCCTCGCGAATCTGCGCACCACCGCTACGCCTGTTGGCGACGGGAACTATCAGATCCGTGGCAGCAAGATGTGGATCACGGGCGCCGACCATGAGCTCAGCGATAACATTATCCACTTCGTCCTCGCCCGCCTGCCCGACGCCGGCGTCGGCACCCGAGGGATCTCTCTCTTCGTCGTGCCGAAGTACCGACTGAATGAGGATGGGTCCAACGGCGAACGTAACGATGTTCAGCTCGTTGGCCTCAACCACAAGATGGGATACCGCGGGAGCGTGAACGGCGTCGTTGAGTTCGGTGAGTCCGGTGACTGTATCGGCCGCCTCGTCGGGATACCCCACGCGGGACTTCGGGCCATGTTCCACATGATGAACGAGCTGCGTGTGGGCACAGGGATGGCGTCCGTCGCCACAGCCTACGCTGGTCTTCGCCACAGCCTCGCCTACGCCGAAGAGCGGCCACAGGGGTTCAAGCCTGGAGAGCGAGACCAGTCCAAGCCCGAGGTCATGATCATCGAGCACGCCGACGTCCGTCGGATGCTACTCGCCCAGAAGTCCTACGTCGAGGGCGCCATGCACTTAGTGCTCTACTGCTCCATGCTGATGGACCAGCATGAGATCGCGAAGGATGGCGGTGACGAGAACGCCGACGAGATCGATCTCTTGCTCGCACTACTGACGCCCATCGCGAAGGCCTGGTCCTCAGAGTTTTGTATCGACGCGAACCGCATGGCCATCCAGGTGCTCGGTGGGTGCGGCTACACCCAAGATTATCCAGTCGAGCGTCTGTACCGAGACAACCGCTTGAACGCCATCGTGGAAGGCACAACGGGGATCCAGGCTCTCGACCTATTGGGCCGTAAGGTCACGATGGGTAACGGCGCGGCGCTCCGACTGCTGATGAGCCGTATGGAGGAGACCATTGGAGCCGCGCGCGAGCACGAATCATTGGCGCCCTACGCCGCGAGCTTAGCGGAGGCATGCCAGCGGATGGGCGGCACCACCATGACCGTCGTCTCCAAGGCCCTCGAGGGCGATCTTGAGACCTTCCTCGCTAACGCCACACCATACCTCAACGCCCTGGGTCACACGGTCATCGCGTGGCTATGGCTCAAGCAGGGCTTAGTGATCAGAGCGCAGCTCGCTGACGCGCCCGACGACGCCTTCCTCTTGGGTAAGCAGCAAGCAATGCGTTACTTCTTCAACTGGGAGTTGCCCCGCATCGAGCAATGGATCAAAGTCTTGGACCCCATCGACACGACGTGCCTCGACATGGCTCCTGAGTGGTTCTAGGTCTCTCTCGCAGCCTGCGCCTATAGCTCAGGCGTCGACGATTTTTACGGCGATCTTGCCCTTCGTCCGCTTGGACTCAAGAGCCTCGTAGGCTTCCTTGATCTGACCACGGCTATAGACGGTATCGACCATAGGACTGAGCTTACCGCTCTCGATGAGCTCTCTAATGGCGGAGAGGTCACCCATGCGATTGCGCACGAGGACAACGTGACTCTTCTGACCCCTGAAGGAGTTTGCGAGGGACCAGCTGTAGCTGCGAGGCCCCGGGATCGTCGTGATGTAGATCCCCTTATCGCTTAAGACTCGCGACGCCTTCGCGAAGCTCCGGTTGCCATAACAGTCAAAGAAGAGTTCGTAGCGAGCGTCGCCCGAGCAGCAGTCGGTCTCCGTATAGTCTATGGTCTCATCTGCGCCCAACTCAGCCATCCAGTCTGTGTTTCGATGGCTGGTCACCGTCGTGACGTGGGCTCCGATGATCTTGGCCATCTGCACCGCGAAGGTCCCGACACCTCCCGACGCTCCATTGATCAAGACCCTCTGGCCCGTGTGGAGATGCGCGATGTGATGCAGCGCCTGATACGCCGTCAGGGCCGCCAGAGGCACCGTCGCAGCGGCGCTGTCATCTAAATTACTTGGGCTCCGCGTCAACGCCGACCTCTTTACGGAGATGCGGTCCGCAGAGGTGCCCGTACGTGGCTGAAAGACCATCCCAAAGACTCGGTCGCCTGCGACCAAGTCACGGACGTCCGAG
>CALELH010000645.1 GCA_937902595.1 uncultured Myxococcales bacterium | reverse complement strand
TGGACGGGACGATTGTTCGGTCCGTCTTGGTCAATGGATGGGCTACCGTCCAAGGCGACGACATCTAGCGGTACGACGTAGAACTCTTCCTGCGCCGCGCGAGCCTGGGGACACGCGTTCAAAACGCCACGACCAAGCAAGCTGACCTCCTTCTTGTACCAGCACTTGATCTCGGCGTCGTTTACACACTCCGGTGTCACAAGCTCACCTGTCGGGTCGTCACTTTCAACGACTAGACTGCCGTTGTGAATCCGTTGTTCACGAGGAGTGAATTCAACCTGGACAAGCTGGCTTGGCGCAGGCAGACCGTTCGCCTGGTCGGACTGTGAATACGCCGGCAGAGCGAGGGGGAGGGAGACACCCTCTGCCTCAAGATCGACTAAGCTAAAGGCCGGGTCTCCGCCCTCGTTGAGATACATGCGCCTGATGGTGACGGTCTCGCCACCACAACTCTCCATGCTGAGAGGACGTGAGTCTGTTCGGTTAACGAGGCTCGTACGGAACTCAAGAGCACCCGGGCTGAAGCGCAAACAGGGGGTCGCGCCATTCGCAGTGAGGTTTACGTTTACCTCCGGCGTTCGTGGATCACTACTCGTGATGCTCAACTGTCCCTGATCTGGCCCCTCCACCTGAGGTTCGTATCGGACGATGACGTCCATGGACTCGTTCGGCTGAAGAGTTTTCAAGATGTCTCGGTCGATGCGGCGAGGATCCTTCTGAGTATCACCATCCTGGACGAGCGGCACAAAGTCCTGTGAGCCGTTGAGCAGAATCTGGTTTACGTCGAGCGCGAGCTGACCAACATTCGTAATCGTGAAGTTGTGCTCTGCGGTCTCACCGGCAGGAACACGACCGAAGTCATAAGAGTTGGGAGCGACGTTAATTTCGGCGCCACCTTCGCTCAAAGTAATCGGGATTCGTACCTCTAGGTTCGCGCTATCGTTTGAACGAACCACCACCGCGCCGGTCGGCGCCTCTTCACTCTTGGCAGTGTAGTTGACGACCAAAAAGAGAGTTTCCTGAGGTTCGATAACCAGAGGGAAACGAACCTGAGCCGCTCCCGACCTATCGATGAGGACGTTCTCTTGTCCGTCCCGCTCATTCTTAAAATAGAGCACAAACTCTTCTGCGGCGACGTTGACATCGAGCGCGATGCTTTCAATGCCCAGAGGACCTGTACCGGTGTTTGTAAGCTCGATCTGACGGTCAGCGCTCTCATCGATGGCAAGCTTACCAAAGCGAACAATCTCCGGACTCCAATCAAGAGTACCCGTAGCGACGCCCTTAATCTTGTCATCACACCCTGTTGAGACGGCCAAAGACCCTAGGATTAGAAAAACAGAAAAAACGCTACAGAGCCGGGACTTGTACAAACGCTGCTCCCTCATTAAAGCTCCCCTTTAGTTCCGCACGACCAAACGACTGGTCAGGAATAATACCAAAACACCTGATAAACCCATGAAATGATGGAAAAACAGGCCTATATAGATACAGTGCAAATTTTTTCACTCATGATCGTCCGGATGAAACCGGTTTAATCCATGAGCAATTCTTTCGAACGCAAAACATTAGGCGCCTGTTGTATGTGGTGTCAAATGGTCTGATGAACAACCTCTCGAAAGCGACCTGCTGACCCCTCGGGTGTCGTTGACAGGTGCGAATTGGTTTGGTAGCTGATCGGCGGCGAAAAGTGACATCACGGACGCTGCGAGTCGCTAGTGACTACCCGTGGCAATGGAGTAGAAGAGCTGATGCGAATGCTGAATTGGTCGACGGTAGTAGTAGTCTCCCTGGTCTTGATGACTGCAGCCTGTGACTCCACCGTCGGCCTAGACCCGACCCGACCGACCTTTACTAAGGTGCTGGTACCGGGTGTATGTCCCGCGAACGACTCTCTGTCTCGCGTAGACCTGTCGGTGGTTCTCCTGCATGGCGGTGAGGCGCTGGTTCCCGACAGTCGTATAGCGAGGGAGTTCCGTTCCGTCGGTGAGCTGCTGTCTATCGACAGTTTCCGATTTAACAAGGTACCTCAGGACGAAGGGACAGGGTTCGGTGAACCAGGGACCGTCGTTCGGGATGATGGTACAAACATGAAGCGGGGAATAAACCTCGCTGCGGTTGACCTGGAGTTTGCCTATCCAGGCTCGGAGGATCGGAAGCGAGATCCTCGCCTGGTCGTCCTCGTGATGGATCACTCGGGAAGCCTGTCGGGCCTTGATCCGATTACTGGTCGACCTGACCCGACGCTCCGTACGGACCCCCGTGACGAGCGCATCTCGTTTTTTCAGCAGCTGGTCGGGAACTTGCCTGACCGCTACTATGTGTCCCTCGTCAAAATGAACGACCGTGGGGCGAATATCACGGATTGTGATGCGGACCAGGCCTGCGGTGAGATGGAGCGCGTCTGCTCAAAGCCTTTCAGGAATCGCGAGCCGGTTCGCTGCGGGCTGAGATCGCTTCAGTTTAACGAGCTGGGGCGGACGCCTCTAAATCAGACTCTAAAAGAGGTTATGTCATCGGTCATCGAGCCCAATAGCGATCTGAACCCGGTCGTCATTGTCTTCAGCGATGGCATTGAGGCCGAGGACCCGTCAGGTGATATCCTCGGCGAGGGTCAGGCTGCCGATATTTACCAACAGGGGATCGCAGGAAACCCGGTCCCAATCGTGTTTCTTCACTTGCAGCCACCAGCGACGAGCCCATTCGAGCGGGGTCGGTCTTCAGACTTCCAGCAGCTGGCTTGTCGGAGCGGCGGTGAGTACATCTTTTTAGAAGATGCCTCTGAGTTTACGGAGAGCAGCTCTCTCCAACCAATGGTACAGAACCGAGTTGACGGTGTGTGGCGCTTGTCGACGGACACCAACCTCGGTTTCACAGATTTTGAGGACGGCGGTTATCTCCTCTCGACGGCACTGACCGTCACCCTCGGCGGTCGTGAGCGTACAGCAGCGCTTACTCCATCTGCTGATGTCAGCGACGTAATTCAAGACTCCCGCGTGTGGCTAGATAAAGACACGAGCGGTAACTGAAATTCCAATGAAGGCGCCAGGGCCGCAGCGCGGTACCCGGCGAGATTGTGAGCACACAGTGAGCAGGAAGCCCATGAACGGTCTGACGCTTTTTCTCGCGACGATTTTTGTCGCGTTCCTCGGTACGGCACATGCCCAAGACACGGCGCCTGCCGCTGATGCCGCACCCGCGGCTGACGCAGCACCGGCAGCAGCAGCTCCAGTGGTCGATGAAGACCGCGCAGCGACGGCCGCAGAGAAAGAACTTGAGCGAGATCTCGCTAAGTTCTGGGGGAGCCGCCGTAAGGTCAAGGTCGTTCAGCGACGTCTCTTCGAGAAGGATGGACGTTTTGAGGTCGCGCCGATGGCGGGCATCATTCCTAACGACGACTTCATTACCTATTTTCCTGTAGGTACGAGATTGTCCTATCACTTCTCTGAGTCGTTCACGATCGAGGCGTCCTTCGCGTACGCCATCGATAACGAGAGTGACCTGACGAAGTTCCTGACGGCTGAAGGGATCGACCTAAAGCGTGCGGACATTCAGGAGTACATTCGTAACTATTACAATGTGAATCTCCTCTGGGCTCCCATTTACGGAAAGATCAGCTTGCTTGGTTTCAAGCTCAGCCATTTTGAGACGTACGTCGGGATGGGGTTTGGGTTCTTCAGTACCCACGAAATTCCGGCAGACAATCCTAACGGAAACGACAAGAGCAAGCCGAGCGGGAATACGATCGTTGGGTTCCGCTGGTTCATTAATGACATGTTCAACGTTCGTACCGAGTATCGTCAGCACTTCTTCCAGAAGTTTGGTGGTGGCGTTTCCATTCCCGTCGAGCTCACCCTCGGCTTTGGTGTGACGATCTAAGGGGATTATAGGAATGAACCAACGCCTTCTACGCGGCGTGCGCTCTCGCTTACTGACCTTGGTCCTCACCGCTACTTTTCTCGGTGGACCGCTGGTTGGGACAGCTTCGGCGATCACGCTCGATCAGGTCGTGCAGATGCATAAGTCGGGGCTACCTCCCCAAGTTATCATCCAGACACTTCAAAGTACTGGCACGACCTTTAAGTTGTCTGTGTCGGATGTAAAACGTCTCAAGAAAACTGGTGTACCGCAGAACGTTATCGATGTGATGACCTCCGGTGGTGGTGGGGCAGCCCCCGCGCCAGAACCCGCTCCAGAGCCTGCTGCTGGTGGAGAGGTTGATGAGCTTGAGCGCATGCGCCGCCTCGAAGACACGGAGCGTGAGCGCATAGAAGAGGACGCTCGGATTCGTGAAGCTGCTCGGCGAGCGGCCGACAAAGAGCGTAAGCGAATGGAGGCTGAAGAGCGGCGTCGCGTCGCTGCGGCTCTGGATGCAGCGCGTGATTCACTTCAAGACGGTGAGTATGCTCGGGCTGCGAACCTCTTCGATCAATTCCTGAAGACGGCACCTGCTGGACGGCCGAGTACCTTAGAGGCGAAGCTTGGTATGGCTGACGCCCTATATGGCTTGCGTCTTTATGGCAATGCGGCTGAGCTTTATCATGAGTTGCTGAACGCTGGCGCCGAGAGTCGTGTCTTTACCCCTGCCTTTAAGGGGCTACGACGTTGCGCGAAGCGGATCGCATATAACCCTGTGACGTTGGAGAGTTTGACCAACCACTATGTGGGTGGTCAGAAGCAGCCATTTCAGGACAGCTATAACTACTTTCTTGGTAAGTTTTTCTTCGATTACAATCGCTATCCTGAGGCGAGAAAGTACCTCGATGAGGTAAACAGCAAGGGGGCCGATTATGCGGATGGCCAATATCTACTTGGCTTGATTCAGGTCGCAGAAGCTGGGGATGACCAGGATGACCCTGCGTGGCCGGGTCGAATTCTTGGGGCCAGCCAGTATTTCCAAAAGGCTGTCGTTGCCGGTTTAAACAGAGGCGAAGATCGCGTCGCACACCTCGCCTACCTCGCGCTGGCTCGGATCGCGTATTCCGTTAACTTGTACAAGGTCGCCATCTACTACTATCGCAAGGTGCCCTATGACTCGACGAACTACGTAAACTCGTTACATGAGTCTGGTTGGTCTTACTTCCTCAGTGGTGATAGAGCGCGTGGCATGGGGATCTTCCACACTCTGGACGGACCGGACTGGAAGAATAGCTTCTTACCCGACATGCACCTGCTTGAGGCGACCGTGTTCATGAACACGTGTCACTTTAAGGATGCACACGCAGCGCTCAAGAGAATCACGGACAGGTTCTTGTCCCTGAAGGCGCCACTCACGAGATTTATCTCGACCCATGCGTCACCCGAAGACTTGTACAAAGCGTTCGTGCTCAAGCAATCACAGAAGGGGGCGAACCTGCCCAAGGTGATCCGTTCTGCCGTGATCACAAACTCGGAGTTCTTTGATCTCTACACAACCGTGACCCAATACCGACGTGAAGTTGCCCGAATCAATGCTTCGGGAGCTGCCTTGGGCGACGATCTAGTCGGCCGCTTGCTGGCGACCGTCGAGACTCGCCGCCAGGAAGGCGCCATTGCTCTCGGAATCAAGATCAATCAAATCCTTCAGGCTGTAGGCGATGAACTCGATACCCTCGAGATTCAGAAGACTGAGGTTCAGATTGAGATTGACTCGGCAGAAGCCGAGAACCTTGAGAAGTCAATCGAAGAGGAATACCGAGGTCCAAGCGAAGTGACTGCGGCTGCCGCAGCCCAGGCCACCGCGACCATCTTCGTTGGTGACCAGTATGTAAACTGGCCATTCGAGGGCGAGTTCTGGGCCGACGAAATCAACAGCTATCGAAGCGATATCAAGGAAATATGCAAACGATGAAGCGCCTTACTCTTTCTGTAGTTGCGCTCTGTATAGTCTTTGCTGCCCCATCTTTTGCTCAGAAGCGTAAGTCCTCTAAGAAGGACCAGCTTGCTACGAAGGAAAAGGCTGCCAAGAACGTAGTCAAGCCCGAGTCGAATGATGACGCAATGCGGGCTGCTAGTCTTAAGTCAGAGAAGAAGATCGGTAAGCTTGAAAAAAGGCTATCCGAAAACCGTAAGAGGCAGCTCGCGAACATGCGGGGCATTCTGCGGCGTAAGCCCCTGTATAAGGGCAAGGCCAACCTCTTGTTCCGAATTGCTGAGGAGGAGTGGAAAGAGGCAAAGTACCTCTACTTCTTGTCTCGGAAAGATTACGACGGGAAGTATGAGGCCTATCTAAATGGCACACTTAAGGCCAAGCCTAAGGAGCCAAAGGCTGACTACAGTAAGGCGCTTGTAGAGTACAAGAAGCTACTCAAGGAGTTCCCCAACTACCGTCGTCTGGATGAGGTTATCTTCTATCTCGGTCAGGGCTTGATCACTGCGGGTAAGAAGAAAGAAGGCGCCTCCTACATGGTTCGTCTTACCAAGGAGTACCCTCGGTCAAAGTACAAGACTCGGGCGTACCTAGCGGTCGCCGAGTACTATTTTGACAACGATCTGCTCTTCGCTGCTAAGACCAACTACTTGAAGGTCACTGAGGATAAGCGCAGCGGTGAATATCCATACGCGCTCTACAAGCTCGGATACGTCTACTACAACCTTCGTGAATACGAGGACAGCATCAAGTCTTTTAAGGCTGTTGTGGCCCTCGGTAACAAGAAGGACAAGCGCGGCGTTTACTTCAAGAACCAGTCCTATTCCGCGCTCTCTCTGTCCTTCGCCGAGGTCCCAGAAGGATGGAAGCGCGCTCGCGACTACTATCGCGAGCAGGGTGGTGAAAAGCTGGCTACGGAGCGGCTCGAGAAGATCGCTCGCATCTACAATAAGCAGGACAAGACGAGTGATGAAATCGATGTGTACGAGTATCTCATCTCAGCCCG
>CALELH010000644.1 GCA_937902595.1 uncultured Myxococcales bacterium | reverse complement strand
CATTCAGGACAAGACCAACTGAGTCCTGAGCAGGCGGCGTTTGTTAACCTGCAGTTTGGTGAGCTTTTGCTCAATATCGATGAGCGTTTTGACGATGCCGTTACACATCTCGAGCGGGCGATGCGCTTATATGATCGTGTCGGTGACATCGAGCATCTTCAGATCGTCGGTGCGATTCTCAGAGAGGTCTACCGTAAGCAAGGTGACCTCGCACGATACCGATGGATTAGGGAGAGATTTCGAGCCGTCGGTGAGACGGCGCCGGGCATTGATCCTCTTGGGCTTGAACTCAAGATTGAACAATTGCTCAGCATGGCACGCCAGGAATCGGATGATGAACGTGCGATCGAGATGGTTGAGCGTTGTGTTCAGCTCTTTGGCCGAATGCCCGACGGAACCACTCGCATTGATGAATGTTTCGTTGAGATCAGCAAGATCTGCCGCCGGCGTGCCGATGAAGCCGAGTCTGAGCAGAGTTTCCAGGCTTGGTTGGAGCGCTCCTTGGACGCCGTTCGCGTCGCAGCGTCTATCAACCGGAGTTTAGGAAACTATTTTCGGCTGTTCGAAGAGATACATGAGCTGTTTGATGATCTCTTGGGGCTGGGCCTATACGACGAATATCTGCGCGTCCGCGCAGAAAACAGGGAGCTGGCGTTCGCCGTCGGTAACGTAAGTGAGCTGCTCTATCTTTTCGAGGAGCATCTTCAGTACGACGCGGACACCGGAACAAGCGTCGTCAGACTGGCTGAAGTTCGCGGATTTTATGAGGCGCTTATCCGATATCTTTTGGGCGTCGGGTCCACGGATTACGCGTTGAGCATCCAAAACTCTTTTGTCGGCTTTCTGACAGCCGTTGGTGAAGTCGACCTCGCCGAAGAGTATCGGTCCCGTTCGTTGATCGCTTGATCTCTCCAGCGAATTAAATCGTCAGCGTCGCTGGGTAGAGTAGCGCCTCATCCGTCGTATCAATCCGAATCTGTTTCATCGCTTCGACCAGTTTTAGGCTTGAGCACGGTGACCAGTGACCAATCCGTCCGCTGCATTGCTTCAGCCCAGGTCTCTGTGTCGTTTTGAAGAATCGCTGCGTAGGCTGTCTTGAGCATAATATGCTCTCCTGTGAGCCAGCTAGCGCTCATGCTAAACCCTGGATTGTGCCCGAGAGCTAAGATCGTTTGCATAGAGTCCGCCCGCGTTCGAACAGCATCTGCGATGTCTCTCAGGCCACCCAGATATAGACTGTTGAGAAAACTTGGATCGATCTCTGGAAATGTGGAGAGCATCCCGTCCCACGTTTCCCGGGTTCTTGTTGAGTCGCTCGAGATAACACAGTCCGGAGAATATCCCTCAGCGGCGATCTGTTGAGCGACGATGGGCGCCGATTTGTGGCCACGAGCGTTCAGTGGCCTTTCGTGGTCTGAGAGCGCCGCGTTATCCCAGCTACTCTTCGCGTGTCGCATAATGATCAAAGTGCGCTTCATTATGTCATTCCCCAATCAACTCGCTCGTTCATTCTGTCTTCGTTCGTGCGGGATGGATAGCCCACCTAGGTGCTCATCTCGGCTTCCCATTGCTGCAGCTTCGCCTCGACTCTAATGCCTCGGCTCTTTGGCACTTCGCATCGGCCGCTTTCAATGTCTTCGACCAGATCCACATCCATGTTCAACGCGCCGCCCAGATCTGCTGTTGACCAACCCTTGTAGACACGAGCCCGTTTCAAGCGACTCGAGATACGTTGGTCATGAATCACCTCTACGTCGATTACATCGCTCACCGCGCGTTGATTATTTTGAAGTGTCCCATCGGAATCTTGGAACAGGCTTGGCGTCTCTCGACTCTCTGCTCTTTTCTCAGTTTCCGATTTTTCCGTGTCCAAGAAGGTCTCTTCAACGGAGGTGGCTCCTTCGTCTTCAACGTTATCGGCAGGGAGCAACTCAATCTTCGTTTCCGGATCAATTTGGTCCGCCGGAGCGTTCCTAATGGTGCCCTTGGTTTCGATGTTCGAGATGGCGGTCCCCGCCGAGTCGACTTCCATCAGATCACCGGTCATCTGGGACGACTGTACGAACAATTGGGGCAACGCCGAAAGACGTTCAATGAGGTCTTGATGAATCGCGTCGAGTTGCTCTTCGATGCCGGTGGCGCCATCGCTCTCCATCGAGCTGAGCCCGACCTCGATCGCCGACCTGATGATTTCAGCCCGCTTTCGTTTGCTCCGTTTTGCCGTTCGATTCAGTCGGCTGATGAGCGCGTCCGGAAGTCTGATGCTGATCTGACCTGCCATGGAAAAGCTCCTTCTTTTTGATGAATCCCAATGGGGATTCAATAGGTCTTAATGATCGCTTGTGCAACGGAAAAAGTGGATGTGTTCGATTCGGCGGAGCAGGGGCGGTGAATCCCGTTTTGATTACGGTCGGTCGTGATGGAGTTACGACATTTTGACGAATATTTGTTGTTGGGGACCGTAAAAGTTCAATGAATCCCAAATGAATCCCGATGGGTGGTGGTGGTTCTTACGGACTGAGCTGTCTCTAGAGGTCTGGACGTACGGGTTTAGACTAGCGGGATTCAATTGAATCCCGAATGTGTTCGACTTAAAATGTTGTAACTAAAGGGGTAAGTGGCCTAGAAGACCCATTGTCCCCAAGTTAACATCCAGCCTGTGATGATCAGAGAGGTGCCGAGGTTTACCCAGAGGCCAACGCGAGCCATCTCGGGCAAACGTATGAGCCCGGAGCCATACACGATGGCGTTTGGGGGGGTCGCGACGGGCAACATGAAGGCGCAAGAAGCGGCCATCGTTGCCGGCAGCATTAGGAGCAAAGGTGGGATATCTGAGGCTACAGAGAGCCCTCCAATAATGGGCAGCAGGACCGTCGCGGTGGCCGTGTTTGAGGTGACCTCTGTAAGGAAAGTCATGAAGAGTACGACCGCCAAAATAAGAAGCGGAATAGGCCAACCACCAGTCACCTCGGCGAGCTGTCCACCCATCCAGGTTGAGAGGCCCGTTCGTTGAAAACCGCCGGCAAGGGCGAAGCCGCCGCCGAATAGAATCAGGATATGCCAGGGGGTCTTACCCGTCTCGTTCCAGCTGAGGAGGGTGCGCCTTTCACCGTCATCAGTGGGGACCTTAATAAGGTAGAGGACCAGGGTGACGATGATGGCGATGGTGGCGTCTGAGACTGACTTGGGTGGTAGACCAATAACGCCCAGGAGCCAGCGCCGACTGACCCACGCGAGGACCGCCACGGTGAAGATGATGCCGATCAGCTTCTCACCGCGCGACCACGCTCCGAGGTCTGCGTTGAGGGTGTGATTAGCTGGGTGATCCTCGGGCAACTGCTTTCGCTCTACGGGATATGCGATTCGAGTAAGGTAGAGCCAGATGCTCACCATGAGAAGAATCGACAGCGGAGCGGCGAACAGCATCCACTGTCCGAATGAGACCTCGATACTCATGCTCTCAGCGACGCCCCTAAAGACACCGTTGGGTGCGGTCCCCAGATACGTACCCATCCCACCGACGCTCGCGGCGTATGCGAGTCCGAGCATGAGCGCGTGACCAAAGGGGCCCTCTCCTTCGGGTTCTAGCGCTGCTGCGACAGCCATGGCGACGGGAAGCATCATGAGCGTCGTCGATGTATTGAGCAGCCACATGGATAGAAGCCCGGCGGCGAGCATGAAGCCGAGGATAAGGTGGTCGCCTCGAGTCCCAAACAGCCGCACCATGAACATCGCCATGCGACGATGCAGTCCCCAGCGTTCGATGGCGAAAGCGAGTTGGAAGCCACCGAAGAATAACCAGATCAGATCATGCCCGTAGGATGGCGCTACTTGCTTGGCGGTGCCCACACCGAAGAAGGGAAACAGCGCGAGGGGGATGAGGGCGGTCACTGCGACGGGGATCGCTTCAGTCATCCACCAAGCGGCCATCAAGGCGGTGAGAGCGGCCAATGCGTGGGCCTCGGGCTCTAGTCCGCTGGGGGTCGGAAGCGCCCAAATAATGAGAGCCAAAACCGGCCCTATCCAAAGTCCATGCTGGGTCGTATCGCCGCTATTACTCTCTGGTTCTATCGCTGTGCTCATCGTGACTCCTGTTCTGCCAACTCAACAGCGATGACACAGGTGAACGTGAGACGCAACGCGCCGAAAAGTGCCTTATCTGGCCAATCAGCGTCATTTTTTTCTCATGACCGGGCGAAAAGCGCCGATAGCTTGGTTGAGCGCAAGGCGCGCTCTCGGTCGCCAAGGTAGGTAACCGAAGCAGATGACACGGAGGTCACGATGCAGTCAGCTCTTCAGCTCACGTCTCCCGATCAGGTGCTCGCCGCCGGTCGGAACATCATGGATATTCTTAATGATCCGCGCAGTAACGCGACCAAAATAGGTCGACTACTGGATCGTATCCCAGGGATGTCGCTTCGCGTCATTCGTTATGCAGAGGAGTGTCTGGGCGGGCATCGTCAGATCCAAACAACCACCAACGCGATTACATTAATCGGGTTCGAACGCCTTGAGCGGCTTGCTACGAGCTTTCTCGAGGGCGAATACATTCGGCTCACAACTGAAGACACCGAGGCACCACATCCGTTGGAGCCGCGACCACCCGTTGACTCAGTCCTCGAAGACGCACTTGAGGCGTAAGCCTAGAGTCTACTTTTCAGCATCCAAACCATCCGGGATGCCGTTCTAATGAACGACAGACCAGAGGCCCTACCTCTGGTCTGTTGAAAAAATTATCAGGTCAACTCGCGCCTGACCGCTTCACACTGTTACACTGCCGTCACCCCTAACCGTTCCCTGGGTGGACATGTGTTATCGAACTCTAGTCGTCCTTTGTATGCTGGCCACGTTTGTCGTGGATGCACAGGCACAATCTCCAACCAAGGCGCCGGCTGCTGATAAGGCAAAAGCAGGCGTTAAGGCGCCTCCGTCTAAGAAGGCCGGCACGACTCCCCGAGAAACAGCCAGAAAATCGTCGGAAGCGGCGACGAAATCTGTCGATACGGACGAGACGGGTCGCGACCCGAACGATCGGGTCCCAATCAATTGGCGTGCAGCGAGCGTTCAAGGTCCAACTGGGCTCGACCGCGTCTGGTCTGCTGACACTGGCCCCGAAGGAACCGTACGGATGCGGTTCAGCCTCGGTTGGTTCTCTGCGAGTGATTTTCCGGTCGAAAACAGTGAAAACCTCTACCTCGGGACGGACTTCTCTTTTGCGTATACTCCTCACGAGCTTGTCGAGGCCTTTCTGAATGTGCGTGGCACAAGCAACACAAATGACACGGGCCGACCAGAGCTTCTGCAGACTCAAGGGGATCTCACCTTTGGCGCAAAAGTGGGCGCTGAGGTCGCCGCCGGGGTTTCCGTTGGTGGTGCCTTGGGGATACGGCTGCTCTCTGGCTTGGGCGGAGGCGGATTCGCCGGGGACGCGACCAGCCTCGATCTTCGATTCCTAACGACCTTCGATCTACAGAAGAGTCAGCAGATACCGCTGAGGCTCCATCTGGACACTAGCTATTACCTCGAGAATGGAGAGGCCGTTACGGCTGATGTTCCCGGTGAGCCCAGTATTGTTCAGGAGTATGGTCTGCAAGTCGCCCGGTATGATCGCCTCACCCTAGGCCTTGGGGTCGAGAGTCCGATCAATGAATATATCGCCCCGTTCTTAGAGTACCGGGTCACGATGCCCATTCTTGTTGAGCTTGCGCGCCGAGGCGAGGGCACCAACGACTACAGTTTTGCGTCTGTGCCCCACTCACTCGCCCTCGGGTTACGCAGCTTCCCCATGGACGAGTTAGCGCTCGACCTCGGCGTTCGAATTGGTTTGAGCGATCAGCCGTACACCGGTG
The DNA here is from genome assembly GCA_937902595.1 of uncultured Myxococcales bacterium. Taxonomy (GTDB): domain Bacteria; phylum Myxococcota_A; class Bradymonadia; order UBA7976; family UBA1532; genus UBA1532. The sequence goes on along the minus strand of CALELH010000644.1, from coordinate 11,276 downwards.
TGCCTGCGACTGAGCCATGGATGCTCATGGTTGGTTTGGCCTATACGCTCGATCCACGGCCGAAGGTCATCCGTAAGGTCATTGAGAAGAAGGTGCCGGTTCCCGCCAAGACACCCGCCAAACCTGCCGGTGGAGTGCTCGCCGGTCGGGTGATCGATGCGAAGACGAAGCAGCCGATCTCTGGCGCGCGTGTCGCGTATCTGGATTCAGCGAGCTTAAGTCCACAGGTGACGAACGCGGATGGTCGCTTCGGTGGTTATCGATTCCCGTCGGGCAAGGTCCGAGTGCAGGCGACCGCTCAGGGATATAAGCCTGGAAACGGCACAGGGATCGTTAAGGAAGGTAAGACGGGCGAAGCGATCCTAAAGCTTTCGCGGGATCCTGCCCAGATGAAGGGAAAGATCGTGGTTCGCTTCTTTAACGAAGCAGGACGCCCAATCGCGGCCAAGATTAGCTTTTCCGGCAAGGCCGTGGGGACCATGGGTCTCAGCACTCCAAAGAAGCCTTTCAAGGCTGAGCTCCCATCCGGTCGTCAGATGGCGACGGTGACGGCCAAGGGTTACCAGTCTCAGCAGCGACCGATCATGGTCAAGGGGGCTGAGACGAGTCAGATACGAATCACATTGATGAAGCCCGGTCGCCGAACGAGCGTCGCGCCGAGATCACCACGCATGTCTCGACCAGCACCTGTGGCAGCGGGCGGTCCCCGTCGTGCGGGTGGTAAGCTCGCAGTCGTGTCGGTTCGTGGGATTCGCTTGAATCAAAAGGTGACCTTCGCCCCTGGCGCGGCCACCCTCGACGCTGCAGGTATTGCGGTCTTGGATGAGGTCGCGGCAGGGCTCCAAAAGATTACGCGAATCCAGCGGGTTCGCATCGCGGTTCACACCGGAGCTGAGGCTACGCGACCTCAAGCACTCCAGCTGAGTAATTCACGCTCTCGCGCGGTCAAGAAATACCTCGTGGGCAAGGGGATTGATTCTAAGCGCCTGCAAGCACGAGGGTACGGTAACGATAAGCCTAAGGGTCCGAGCCTTACGGCCGGCGGTCGAGCGAGAAACGAACGCGTAGAATTTGTTATCCTTAAGAAACGATGATTAGACACTTCCCGATATACGCGACCCTGCTCTTCTGGTCTGTTCTCAGCTTAGCCGGCTGCGGGCGGTCATCCCTCGAGTGTCAGACCCACAGCGATTGCGCTGAAGGGCAGGCGTGTGTTGATGACCAATGTATTCCTGGGCCGGCCTGCGTCGAAGGTCTGTGTCCCACAGGGACGACCTGTTACGGCGCTGTCTGCGTACCTGACGATGTGAATCCGGAAACATGCAATGACGGCGCCGCTTGTCCCGCTGGACAAGAGTGTGTTTCAGGGACGTGTATCCCCCAGTGCGACGGTGGTGTCTGCCCTGATTTGGGAGACCTGTGCGTTGACGACAAGGGATGTCTCCAAGGTGAATTCTGTGAAGACGGCGTGTGTCGGGGAGGCTGCCAAGCCGATGTGGACTGTCCTAACGGCCTGCGGTGTGACCAAGACACCCGCGCCTGCGTTCCGGATCTCTGTGGACCCAATAATCGGTGTGATGCGGCTCTGGTGTGCACACCAGATGGTCAGTGCGTTGACTGTCGCAGCACGGAAGATTGTATGGCTGGCTCCGAGTGCGTGGGTCAGGTTTGCGTCCCTGTAGACGAATGTGTGGATGACGGGGAATGCCCCGATGGGCAAGTTTGTACGAATGGACGCTGCGTCGTCGATGGCATGTGCCGAGACGTCGGAGATTGTCTTCCCGGACAGGCATGTGTGGATGGTCAGTGCGTGGAAACTGGCTGTCAGAGTGATGGAGATTGCCCAATAGGCTTCCAGTGCATCTCAAACATGTGTGAAGAGCGCAATCAGTGTCGCAGTAATGATGATTGCCCTCCGAACTTTGTGTGCACCGACGATCGAGTGTGTGCCTTCCAGCCAGAGTGCCGTGTCGACGCAGACTGCCCTTCGAACGACCTTGAGTGTGTGGACAATCGTTGTGTGGAGCGGCCGGAGTGTACTCGGGACTTCCAGTGCTTGCCGACGGAGACGTGTGTCGAAAACCGCTGCGTCCCGAGGGCTGAGTGCAATGACAACTCCGAGTGCCCTGACGGGTTCGTATGCCGAGATGGTCAGTGCTTTGATCAGGCAGAATGTCGTTTCTCTGCTGATTGCGAGAACGGCCAAATCTGTAGACAGAATCGTTGCGTTGAGCGTCCTGAGTGTCTCAATGATCAAGATTGCCCCGGAGATGAGGCGTGTATCGATGAGCGCTGTGTGCGCATCGCTGAGTGTCGCGTCGATGGTGATTGTCGCCCCGGCGAAGCCTGCGTCGAAGGGCTGTGTGTAGAGGTCGCTGAGTGTCGGGTGGACTCAGATTGTCGCGAGGGTTCTCGATGCCTCGGGGGCGAATGTATCGCTGGCTGCTTCAACGATGAACAGTGTCCTGCAGGGCTCATCTGCCTCAATGGCGCCTGTCAGGAGGCTCCCTGCGAATCTGACCTCAATTGTCCCGAGCCCTTAGGTTGCGTGGATGGAGGGTGCCGCGAGGTTGAATGTCGCATCGACGGTGGATGTCCACCGGGACAAATCTGTGTGCGACATGAGTGCACAGAAGTCGCGGAATGCGCCGTCGCGTCGGATTGCCCAGCGAACAATGAATGTGTCAATGGGCAATGTATCCCGCTTCCAGAATGTGATCGGAACCGACTCTGTCCTATTGGTCAGGCGTGTGTAGATGGTCGCTGCGAGGTTGAGGCTGAGTGCGATGCTGATCGACCCTGCCCGGCTGGGCAGGTGTGCGTCGATGGCGCATGCCAGGCTCAGGGGGAGTGTGGCCCAGGCCGCCCGTGTCCAGTTGGCCAAATTTGTGATGATGGCTCTTGCGAGATCGCGCCGGAGTGTAACGCGAACTCTGATTGCCCACCGCTGACAAGCTGCATCAACTTTCAGTGCGTTAACACCGGTCGATGTGAAAGAGACGCAGACTGTCCCAACGGACAGGTGTGCGATGCATTGAACAGACAATGCGTGGATGATGTGGAATGTCGAGGCAACGAAGATTGCCCCGATGGGAGCTTCTGCATTGGCAATCTCTGTCGACCACTCGAGGGGTGTCGTGGTGATGACGACTGCGAACCAGGACAGTACTGCCAGCAGGAGAACAACATCTGCCTACCGCGGCCTGATTGCTTCGATGACCAGGACTGCGGCAATGGTGAGCGTTGCGACCAGGGCTCCTGCGTACCGGTGGTGTGTGGCGATGATGATGATTGCGGTGGAGAGCTGACCTGTGTGGCGGGACGCTGTGTGCCTCCATTCTTCTGTTCTGATGACGACGATTGCCCATTGCCAATGCTTCGCTGCATTAACAATGTCTGTGAGGCGCCCAATGGATGCCAAAGTGACGATGAATGTGGTGCTGGCTTAAGCTGTCTCGCCGGTGTTTGCATTCCACTGCCGCCTCCTGAGTGCCGCACAGACGATGATTGTCGAGGTCGGCAGCAATGCGAATTCGGATTCTGTGTCCCCGACCCAGGCTGTCGTGGTGACAATGAATGCCCAGCGGGCCAAATCTGTCGCAACCGTGAGTGTATCGACGACCCAAGTATATGCCGAGATGATGGTGACTGCCCGGGAGCGCAGGTGTGTGTCGCGGGCTCCTGTGAAGAGCCGCCGCCTGAGTGTCAGCGTGATGGGGATTGCGCAGCTGGACAGGTCTGCGTCGCAGGTTCATGCGAAGAGCCGCCGCCGGCCTGTCGTAGAGACGCCGATTGTGGACCTGGTCAGGTCTGCGTCGAAGGTCGATGCGAAGAGGCTCCGCCTGAGTGTCGGGAAGATGAGGACTGTGGTGGTGGACAGGTCTGTATCGATGGTTCATGCCAGGAGCCACCTATCTGTCGTGAGGCTGATGAGCTGATTGAGGTGAACGCGAATGGTGGTGCGGTTAATGTCGACACCTCTCGTTCACCAAGTGCCTATGTCGGGTCTTGTGCCGGTGAGGGTAGTGAGCGGGTCCTTCGCCTGACGCTCAATGACTTCTCGCGAGTACAGATCACAACAAGCGGTGATGGCGGTGGATTCAGAACAGATACGGTCCTGTATGTGCGGACCAGCTGTGATGACGCTGGTAGCGAGTTGAGTTGTAACGACGATGTTGATGGTGGCCTTTTCTCTCGGCTTGAGTTCGAGCGTCTGGGGCCAGGCCAATATTTTGTTTTTGCCGATAACTTCGCCGACTCGAGTGAAATGCGCGTTGAGTTCGAGATTAGCCCTCTGGAGCCAGAGTGCGCTGATGATCAAGAGTGCGCAGGGATCACAATTTGTAATGATGGCTTCTGCGTCCAGCCCGAATGTGTTCGTGACGCCCAGTGTGCGGGGAACGAGCGTTGCCTGGAGGGCCGTTGCGTTGTTCGTAACGACTTCTGCCAAAGGGACAGCGATTGCGACGATGCAGCCAATATCTGTGAAGGTCAGAGCTGCGTGGGTACCAACGGAGCGTGTGCGGACATCGATGACTGCGCTGATGGTTCGTTCTGTGTCGGAGGTTCATGCCTCGCGGAGATCGAATGTCGAAATAACCGGGCTTGCCGGCAGTCCGGGTTTCCCTTTCTCCGGTGCAGTGACGGCGTCTGTACGTCCCCTCTGAGTCAATGCGAGCGCAACTCTGATTGTATATCGGGGAACAGCTGCATTTTTGGTTTCTGCGCGCCTCTCGCCAGTCCAGAGTGTGTCCGCGACCGACACTGTGACGGTGGACAGCTTTGTGAAAACCAACGCTGCGTAGCGCCCTAAGGGTTCTCTTCTTCCGGTGCTCGCCAATGAGGAGCGGTCAGTCGGCGCTTTCCATCATGACTCCGGCCGACCTTCGGCTCGTCGATGTTCACTCGATCCCAGAGTTGGCAAGTAACCTGCTTGTGACGCGTATCTAGAGCTTCGCAATAATTTGTAAATTTGCAGCGGCGAATCGCTGTCCCATGGCCAAGCCTCATCTTGAGGAACCAGTCGGGGTCGGCCAAGCTTTGTCTCGCGGCGCCGATGATGTCTCCATCTCCCCTCGACAGCAGCTCTTCGGCACGCCAGAAGTCATTGATGCCTCCCGCGACGATGATGGGAGTGTCTGCGCCGGACGCCCTGACCGCCTGACGTACTTGAGCCATCAGGGCGATGTTTCGGTAGAAAGGACCCTGCTCATCGCTGTAGACAGATGGCATACATTCATAGCCACTCTGACCCGTATACGGATAGATGGCGTGGCCCACCTTGGGCTCTTGTGCGTCGTCGAATTTCCCTCCTTTAGACAGGCTGATGAAATCCATACCGGCGCCGGCGAAGGCGACCGCATAGTGGCAGGCATCACCGACCTCGCTGCCCCCATCAATCACTTCATCTACGAGGAACCGACAGCCTACGGGGTAATTCGAACCTACACCCGCTCGGACCGCTTCGAACACCTCTAGGGGTAAGCGCAGACGCCCGGAAGTATCCCCGCCGTATCCATCCTGTCTCAGGTTTGTCTTCGAGAGGAAGCTGGCCATGGTGTACGCGTGAGCATAGTGCAACTCTACCCCATCGAAGCCTGCCTTTTTGGCACGCACCGCGGCCTCCCTGAATAGGCCCGGGAGCACCTCGGGGAGGGACAGGATGTGTGGTAGGTGAAGATCCGTGACTCGCTCTCTAGCTCCAAACCTTAGGTCGCTGAGTTCCCTCTTAGTCAGTACAGCGCTCTGCTCTTCATCTGACGCGGTCGATAGGTAAGCGAGTACGTCGTTTTCATCCGCTGTCAGCCAGGTTTTCGTATCTGTCACTTCGCATAGCCGCGCGCGGTGAGCGTTGGACAGAGAAAAGAAACGTCTGAAGAACTTTTCGGCGGGAGGGCGTCGGCGAACTCGCAGGAAATCGATGAGCTGAATGAACAGCTTAGTTTGACCTCCACTCGCCTGCTTCACAGCGTCGACTAGGCGTCGCAAGCCGGAAATAAATCGGTCATCTCCTATACGCAGCAGCGGTCCGCTAGGTATATCTCGTATCCCGGTCGCCTCGACGACGATCGCCCCCGGTCTGCCCTTGGCAAAGCGGGTGTACCAATCGATGACATCATCCGTCACATACCCATCGTCTGTCGCTCTCCATGGGACCATAGCAGGGACCCAAGTACGTTGAGATAGCGTCGCTTGGCCGACCCTGATTGGAGAGAACAAAATACTCGATTCAGCCTCAGCAGAGGAGGGCCACGCCGTCGCTGAGATCGAGTGTTTGCGGCTATTGGGTGGGCGCCACATCTTGGCTCACATATGCTCTGAGATGATGCGCTGGAGAAGCGACTCCGTCGCTTCATTAACGAGCTGCCAGACGTGGTCAAAACCACCAGGACCACCGTAGTAAGGATCTGGGACCTCACGAGTTCTTGTGTCACCTTCGTCTAGAAGCAGGGTCACCTCAGCCCGCTGTTCTCCTGAGCTTAAGGCATTGATATTGCTTTGGTTTGAACGGTCCATCGCGATGACGTAATCAAACTCTTGGAGATCGGAGCTGACAAACTGGCGAGAGCGCTGGCCGCTGATATCGACATCATGTCTAGCGGCGACAGCGATACTCCTCTGATCCGGTAGCTCGCCGACGTGGTAGCTGCTCGTTCCCGCGGAGTCGATTAAGAAACGTTTCGATAGTCCCTGTGATGCGACATGAGCCCGGAAAGCTCCCTCAGCCAACGGAGAGCGGCAGATGTTACCGAGACAGACAAACGCGACCTTGAGTGGGCGGTTGCTCATCCGAGACCTAGCCTCTCCGCTCGCTGCGCATATTCTGGATCTGCGGCTACTCTCGGACAGCGAGCGACCGCGTCGATGAGCATCTCGCGAGCGGCATCAGGACCATCTGCCCCCGAGATCCGGTCAAGTTCGAAGAAGAACATTCCAAGAGGTGTGTCATCCCTGGAGAGGAGGTGCGTCAGCAGGCTGGGCACTCTGGCCTGGTCCTTGAGCTCGATGGCCAAAGCGCACACAGAGTTCAGTAGTACTGGCCAGCCTGAGCTGTCCTCTGGCTTGTCTGGGAGCGCTTTGAGGTAATTTTCGTAGGCTTTCTTGTATTGAGCCAACCCCCAATAGGCGCGTCCTAGGAATTCATGTGCCTCCCATCGACGGTGCGTCATTCGGGTTTGGCTCTGGTCGCCGATTGTCTGGCCAAGGCAAACTAGAGCGCGCTCAATCGACTCGGCGGCTTGCTGAAATGCGGTCGCCGTGAGTAACGCTCTCCCGACCTCGAGCCAGAGGTCGGGATGATGTGGTGCCAGAGAGAGAGCTCGTTGACCAATCTGAATGATCTTAGTTGGCTCCTCACCCAATGATGTGAGTGTCTGCATCAAATGAGTCGCTGAATCGACGAGCGGACCATCCTGACTGGCTATGATGCCCTCAAAGGCTAACGTCAAAGCTGAACGGGCCTCATCGAGGCGTCCCAGAAGTAGATACTCACGGCCAAGATAAAAGCGGTGCTGGTGATTGTCCGGTTCCTCTCTCACCGTCGCTTCTATAAGTGGAAGGGAGCGCGCGGCCTTCTTACGCGCTTCGTAGAGCCCTGGATCGTACCCAAGGTGCACGATCTCTAAACCGGTGTATCGGTTGGCCTCGATCTTGGGTGCGTCTTCTTCCATCGGTCCGAAACGGTTGTGCACTCGCCCGCTATATCCGAGTCGAGGATCGTTCGGGAAAAGACGGACACTGAAGAATGATGAGATAGGGCTGCCATCCAAGCGTGTATTCACGACGTTAAGCATGATCGCTTGGAATGGATAGCTCTCACGCGGTACGAGAAAGTCCCGAACACGCTCAGGGTTAGATCCGACGAAACGCTCGTCTGCGTCTAGAATCGCGACCCACTCACCGGATGATTGCCGCAGAGTCTCGTTACGTGCCTTGGAGAAACTGTCACACCACTCAAAGTACCCGACCTTTGCTCCCATATCCTGAGCGATTTCGACGGTACGATCCGTCGAACCGGTATCGACGACGACAAGCTCGTCACAGAACCCCTGCGCGCTCTTCAATGCGTCTTCGAGGAAGTCCTCCTCATTCTTGACCATCATGGCGAGGGAGAGCAGCGGTCGACTTGAGGTCACGGAGCGTTTAGGTCGCGGACCTCTGCGGATTTTACGTTTCTTCTTCACTCAGGCGTCGAAGGCTTCAGTCAGTCTTCTCGTGATGGACCCCTGAAGACGTTGAGCGTCGACTCCGGCGGCTCTAGCCATCATACCTAGCTTGATATTGATGGTGACCTTCGTGTCGGTGACGTCAATATTCCCCGAGACTCCAGGTCCCTTAATCTTGGCGGTGTGTCCTGACCATTTGAGTGAGACGAAATACTTAGCGACCATCTCTTCGAAGCTATCGAGCCTCTTAATCGCCTCATCGGCCCCAAGCTCATGGGGTTGAACTACGTTCACTGCAGACATTTACAAGCTCCTTAAGCATGCTCCGTGAATCCGTTTATAAATCGCTCGAAGACAAACTGGTAGCGTTCAGCCAAATATCTATCGATGTGATGTTCAAAGAGTCGTCAATGAGCCCGATTATCTAAGAGCCGCCGGCAGACTTATATTCGGGTCAAGTCGGCGTGCACGTCTGCTGGCTTTACGACTTTCCTTCATGTCGCCAATCAAATAGGCGACCGCTGAGAGCGCTTTCCATACCTCTGGATCCCGTGGTCTCACCTTGGCGAGGTCTCGCAGATAGGCGTGCAGTAGCGGATGCCAGTGCGCGGCCAGAGAGACATCTAGGATCTTTCTCCAGCTTGATCCTGTAGAGAGGATCGCGGTGAAGGCGAGGTCATCCGTCGTAGCCCAATAGTGCTCTCCATAGTCGAAGGTCGCTCCACCTATCGTCTCAAAAGTGGGCCAGATTCGTGCGTGGACTATCCTGAGCTTTTTCCCTTGGGCTTTGATCTTGAAGAGGGTCTTCTCGTGCTTAGCCCCACCAAAAAAATGTAAACGAGTTTCGAGTTCTGCTTCGATGTCATCGTCTGTAATCCGGATCTCCAGGTCAGAGAAAAACAGAGTCTCATGCCCTGTCGGCTTAACGCGCCAGCGACGTTTCAGGAACTCCTTACGCTGGGAAAAACTCTGCATGACGTCGTGGTCATCAGATTTTTTCTGGCGGCCAATAACAAACGTACAGTGCTTGTCATAAGGCCTCAGGTAAGCCTTTAGGTTGTGATAGATAAGGCCCTCACGGGTTGATCGTTTGATCAGGCGCTTGACCCGACTTCTGAGTTCATCACGATCGGATGAAGCCTCTGGCTGCGCGCTGCCAGCGCCGGGAAAAAACACACCCATGAGAAGTATGCACAGCGTAAATCTGAGTTTCATCGGTTGACAGTGCCCCGTCTAGACATCAGCGCCGAACTTGACGCCTCCCTGACCTCTGCGTTCTCGTCTCTACTGTAGCGCTCTTCGAGGAAAGAAACAGCGCGTATGTCCTTTGCTTTAACAAGGACGTTCGCGGTGGTCAGTCTTTGCTTGCGAAGAGGACACTTAAGGCACCCGGGTACAATCCATTTGATGACGCCAATGAAACTTGAACCACGAGCGCTCTTCAATGAATCGATCTAGGGAAAGATAGCTTGGTCGAGGCCGCGAAGTCGAAGAGCCTCGGAGAAGAGTCGATCAGTCCAAACGGTGCCAGCGATGGCCGCTTCGAGCGTACGCCGAGGGCTCTGTATTGGTGAGTACATATATAGCTCGGCGATTGCGCGCTTCATCGACATTGTCCGCAGTTTGTACCGCCAGCAATCCTTCACCATACCCCTCGTAGTAGATTGGAGCGGAGACTCCTCGAGTGCGAAAGTGTTGAGCGATGGAGCGTGCGCGTTGTCGGCTCAGGGTCAGGTTGTCTGACGCCGAGCCGATCGTGTCGGTGCATCCGACGACGTACAGCTTGAGGTTGAGTCCTACGTCCTGTCGACCCAATGTCTCTCGGAACGCGGTCACTTCCTTCTTTACTCGCTCGACGACGCTGTCCAACTTCCCAGCTTCGGTTGCTTCGATCTCTGCAGAACCGGAGGAGAACTCCACGTCATCGTGAGGGATCTCAACATACCAGGCGACCAATCGAAAGCTCACCCAGCGGCCGACAGAGTCGGTGACTTTAATCTCCATTCTTCGTAGGGCATTGGCACCCAGCGGTTCAAAATCGATAGGGACGATGCCCTTCGACTGAGGTAGATCGATCTCGTCATCAAGTACCTTAATGCCTTGAGGATCGAAGCCCTGAAGCGAGGCGGTCGCCAGTTTTTGGTTGGTCCGTATGTTTAACCGGCCCTTGACGAGATCGACACCTGACTTTTCTAGACTGACCTTGAGAGGGCGGACAGAGATAACCTCGAACTTAAATTGTGAATTCAGGGTCTCGTCTTTCGCTTGTCCTTTGAAGGACGCGGTCCAGACCGAGCGCCCCTCAGGCGCAGTAAACTTGAAGTGCTTCGTGTGGCCGACTCGCAGTTTATTCGCGGTAAAGAGGAGAGGTTGACCACCTGTATTGGAGGTGAGCTCTACCTTGATCACCTTGAGCCCCACGTTTGGTGTGAAGCTCAACTTAGCCATCTTTCCGACGGGGACGTTATACGTAGCCTGAACCGTCCATGGAGGCTGCGCAGACGCCGCCGATGTCCAGAGGATGACGCTCACGAGTAGGAAGGGCAGACGGCCGAGCATGAGCTTCCTTTCTAGATGGGGCAGACCGGTACACATATGTGAAGGACGCGATGCGCCGCTCAGTATTCTTTCTTCAGCTAAGCATGATGAACGGACTGACTCAACGGCCATAGATCGTCTGTTTGGCTCGGTTTCATGGAGACTTCACACCAGTTTCATCAGGATTTCATGTTCGCGTGTGATATAGAGGGCAGCTCAAATGGAGGATATCCGCATGAATTCAGGACATGTCGCGATCATCATGGATGGAAATGGGCGCTGGGCCCAAGAGCGTGGAATGCCCCGCGGCCAAGGTCACGTCGAGGGCGCTGAGGCGGTCCGTCGCATCGTTAGGCATGCGCGCAAGCGTGGAGATATTGAGTACCTGACGCTCTTTGCTTTCAGTAGCCTTAACTGGTCTCGCCCGAGTGAAGAGATCGGTGACCTGATGGACCTGCTCCTTAGATTCTTGTACGGCGAACGTCAGGAACTCATCGACAATGACATCCGTCTAACGGCCATCGGTGAGCGCGAGTATCTACCCGCCCAGGTTCGTGGGGCGCTGACCCAGGT
>CALELH010000643.1 GCA_937902595.1 uncultured Myxococcales bacterium | reverse complement strand
CAAAGCTGCGACGACGTCTTTCGCTGTTTTGGCCCCTGAGGACCGCTAGCCTGAAAGCGCGCCCGTTCTGAGAGCGTGGTCTGCCAAAGTAAGCAGCGCAGCCGCCTCGACGAGGGGGACAGCCCTTGGCAGGACGCACGGGTCGTGACGACCCGAGTTCTTAAAGCTGACGGTTTCGCCATCGGCGGTGACGGTCTGCTGGGTCTTGAAATGAGTGGACACGGGTTTAAAGGCGCACCGGATTCGGATCGGCGCGCCCGTTGAGATGCCGCCGAGGACACCTCCTGCGTTGTTTGTGAGCGGGTGTACGAGGCCGTCTTGGAGACCGAAAGCGTCGTTATGCTCACTGCCGGACATGGTTGTTCCGGAGAATCCTGAGCCGATCTCAAAACCTTTACAGGCAGGAAGTGAGAGGCAGGATTTTGCCAAATCGGCTTCGAGCTTATCGAAGACGGGTGACCCCCAGCCAGGGGGCACTCCGCGGGCGACGAGCTCGATGACTCCACCGAGGGTGTCACCGTCCGCTCGAGCCGCCTCAATCGCCTCGGTCATCCGAGCCGCGGTCGGAGCGTCAGGGCATCGAACGGGCGAACTCTCTACAGTGGACCGGGTCACGGTGCTCCCGTCGATGTCTACGATGATCGTGCCCACGGCGCGGACCCAAGCAACGACCTCAACTCCGTAGCGACCGGCGAGCAACTGTCGCGCTACAGCGGCGGCCGCTACCCGAGCGACGGTCTCCCGCGCGCTCGCTCTACCTCCGCCGCGGTGATCCCGGTGACCGTACCGCGAAGCGTACGTAAAATCGGCGTGGCCAGGGCGATACAAGTCTTTCGTATCGTCGTAGGCCTTTGAGTCCTGGTCGTGGTTCATGAAGAGAAGCGCGATCGGGGTTCCTGTGGTGCGGCCTTCAAAGACTCCAGAGACGACCTGCACCCGATCCCGCTCCTTGCGTGGGGTCGTGAGCGCACTTTGCCCGGGTCGGCGTCGGTCGAGATCAGACTGAATCTCGTCTAAGTCGAGGGGAAGTCCTGGGGGGCAGCCATCGATGACAGCTCCTAAGCCTTCGCCATGGCTCTCACCGAACGTCGTCACTCGGAAGAGCTGCCCGGTGCTGTTGCCCATTAGGCGTAGACTCCATCGGTCTGTGTGGCAGGGTCTGGCGCATGACTCTCGCGGCGCTTCACGGCAGTTCGGGAAGCCTCATCGATTCGCTGGGAGGCGGTCGTTTCGATCTGGGCGAGCGCCTCAGCGCTGATACCCTTCTCCTGAGTCAGCCAGGTCTCGTACATGCCGACCGGGTCACGCTTGCCCCAGTAGGCGTAGACATCGGGACCAAAAAGCTCTCTCGCCTCACGTTCATCGTGAGTCGCGTGACCACCCATTCGGAAGGTCTCGGTGACGATAATGACGGGGCCCTTGCCGGCTCTACAGAGGTCAACGGCCTCCTGGGTCGCGGCGAAACAGTCCAAGACGTGGTTACCGCTCATCTCAATGAGTTGAGTGCCATAGGCACGACCGAAGGCGCTGTAGTCACCTTGGCTGTGGACGCTCGTACGTGTCCCAAGCGCGACTTGATTGTTCTGGATTACGCAGATGAACGGGGCGCCGACGGCGGAGGCCATGCGGAGGCCTTCGTGGACTGCTCCGGTCGCCGTCGAACCATCTCCGGTCCAGGTCAACGCGACCTTCTCTTGGCCCCCTAATTTAAAGGCGAGCGCGCACCCAACCATAACGGGGACGAGGTCACCGATGTGACTGATAGGCGGGATGACGCCTTTTTCCGGATCTCCAACGTGCAGGTCGCGGCCT
>CALELH010000642.1 GCA_937902595.1 uncultured Myxococcales bacterium | reverse complement strand
GTACTCCTCTCTCAGATCTCCCGCTTCTGTGTCCCCATGTTCATCGTCCTATCGGGCTACGGTCTCGCCGCCAGTGAGGCGAAGCGTGATGTTGGTGACTGGTCATGGGAAGAGACGAAGATCTTCTGGTCTCGTCGTGGACAAAGAATTGTCCTGCCCTATCTCTTCTGGAGCGCTCTGACCATGGCCTACATGGGACGACTCACGAACCAAGGAGGAGGAATAGATTGGTCAGGCATCGGCGTCGCGTTAGTCACGGGTCAAGCTGATTACCATCTCTACTTCATCGCGTTCCTTCTACAAGGCTATCTCCTCTGGCCTCTCCTGAGACGTCCAACATGGTGGCTTGTGGTCGCGCTTGTGTTGACCCAGGTGTACTTCGCGTCTCCAACTCACATTTTCCATCCGGATCGACTCTCCGTCCCTGGTTGGGCGTTTATCCACTGGGCCGGTTATTTCACCCTCGGAGCGAAGCTGTACGCGCTCCCCAACGTCGATGAACGTAGCGCCGCCCTCCCTCGGTTTATCTGGGTTTTATGCGGCGCTTTCGTTTTGATCGAATATCAATTCTGGGCTGAGAGACAGTCTAATCCTGGTTGGTTCAATCACTTCAGTAGATATGTCGTCATCGCCTACGCTCTGAGCACCGCCTGGTTGTGGCGAAGGAGCGCATCTAAGCTGACCGACTGGTTGGAGCGATCAGGTGCCGGGACGTTCGTCACTCACGGATCGGGCCTGACCTTCTGCGTATACTTCATCCACGTCTGGGCCTTGAGGATGCTCGATCCCCTGGGACTGGGCTTCCTCGCCAAGCTCATCATCGTGATGACCATAGTTTTTGCCGTCTCCTGGATCCTTGAGAGGTCTCTGACCGGTAAGTGGTCGAAGTGGCCCAGACGGTGCTTTGGCCTTTGATTAGGCCCTAGATGGAGAACTCAATGCCCTGAGCGAGTGGCAACTCACGTGACCAGTTGATGGTGTTTGTCTGGCGGCGCATGTAGGCCTTCCAGGCATCGGAGCCAGCCTCGCGACCTCCGCCTGTATCCTTCTCACCACCAAATGCCCCCCCAATCTCTGCGCCCGAGGTTCCGATGTTAATGTTCGCGATCCCGCAGTCACTGCCCGCCGCCGATAGGAATGCCTCAGCGCGACGTAGATCATTTGTAAACAGAGCACTAGAGAGACCTTGAGGAACCGCGTTATTGGCCGCGATGACCTCGTCCAATGTCTCAAATGACATCACGTAAAGGATGGGCGCGAAGGTCTCGTGATGGACGACATCCCAAGAGGCCTCAGCGGCGATGAGGGTCGGCTCAACGAAGAAGCCCTCTCCCTCGATGGCCTGGCCCCCTGCGAGGACTCTCCCTCCGCTCTCTACGGCGCGCTGCACGGTGTGCTGAAAACTCTCAACTGATGACCGGTCGATAAGGGGTCCCATTAATGTGCCTTCGGCTAGAGGGTCTCCGATACGCACCTGGCCATAGGCGGATACAAGGGCCGCGGTGACCTCATCGATGCGGGAGCTGTGGACGAAGAGTCGACGAGTCGTCGTGCATCGCTGCCCTGCGGTCCCAACGGAGCCAAAGACGATGCCGGGGATGGCGAGCGCCAGGTCGGCGGTCTCGTCCACGATGAGCGCGTTATTCCCACCGAGCTCTAGGAGGCATCGACCCAAGCGAGCCCCGACAGAGCCTGAGACTTTACGGCCCACCGCCGAGGACCCAGTAAAGGAGACAAGATCTACGCGGCGGTCATCAACAAACCTCTGCGCCAGCTCAGTCCCTCCATCATTAAAGAGCATGAAGACCGGAGGAAAGCCGTTATCTTCGAGCACCCGATTACAAATATTCTGAACAGCGATCCCGCATAACGGCGTCTTGGGAGATGGCTTCCACACGCTGACATTTCCACAGATGGCCGCGATGCAGGCGTTCC
>CALELH010000641.1 GCA_937902595.1 uncultured Myxococcales bacterium | reverse complement strand
GTGGCGGCAACATGGGCGGTGGAATGAATGGCCGCTGTCGAAATGACGAAAACTGCCCCGATGGCCAGATCTGCAATCCGCAGACCCGAATGTGCGAAGACGGCGCTGGAGGAGGCGGTGGCGGAGACGCGGGCGCTGCGTGCAGTCCTCGCATGCCGTGTCCAGAAGGCCAGGAGTGTAATCGGCAGACCCGAATGTGCGAAGACGCCGCAGGTGGCGGTGGTGGCGCAGGTGGCGGTGGTGGCGGCGATCCGCAGCCCGCTCGATGTGGACCAAATATGCCATGTCCAGAGGGACAGGAGTGTAATCGACAAACCCGAATGTGCGAAGACGCTGAAGGTGGTGCCGGCGGCGCTGCAGGCGGTGGTGAAGGAGAGCCCGAGCCCGCTGCTTGCGGCCCCAACATGCCCTGTGCTGAAGGTGAAGTCTGTGCACCTCGCGGTCTTTGTCGCGCTGATTGCCGCGTTGAAGGCAACGAGTGTCAGCGAGGGGAGTGTAACGCTGAAACGGGGCTCTGCGGACGCTAATGGCTTAGCCTCAACGCCGGCCAGCTGGGTGCTGAGGGTCGCACATTCGCATCCAAGAATTGAAATCTGAACCAGTTAGATGCTAGTCGATCCGCACGCATCTTTTTTTGTACGGAGAGAGTTATGTTGAAGGCAGGCGATAAGGCACCCGAGTTCACCCTCCTCGACCAAGATAGTAATGAGGTCTCCCTGAGTGATTTTCGCGGTCAGAAGGTCCTCCTCTGGTTCTACCCTAAGGCGAGTACGCCCGGATGCACGGCGCAAGGATGTAGTCTCCGAGACAACCACATGCAGCTGACCGACCGAAATGTACAGGTCATCGGGATGAGCAAGGACTCTGTACGCAGGCAGAAGAGCTTCGCCTCAAAGAAGGATTTCCCCTACCCGCTCCTGTCTGACGAGCCTGGCGACATCGTCAACGCCTATGGCTGCTGGGGACGAAAGAAGTTCATGGGGCGTGAGTTCGACGGCATCTTCAGGAAGTCATTCCTGATCGATGAAGAGGGCAACATCGAGCGTATCTACGAGAAGGTCAAGACCAAGACTCACGGCGAAGATGTCATCGCCGATCTATAAGGGGCTCTGCCCTCTCCTAACCGTTATCGTACTCAGCATGAGTGGATGTGAGCCTGAAACGAATGAGGCTCAGGACGCCACACCTTCATCCATGGCTGCAGATGTCCAAATGATGGACGGCCTCCTACCCGATGTAACGTCGGCGGATCTCGGTCTAAACCTGGATGCGATGGCCATCGGGGACCCAGCGGCCGACGCCGGCGCTGCCGGTGACTCTTCTCGACAATCGAGTGGTGATGTTGCTGTCGATCTTGAGGATCGCGACAGCGCTCTGACACCCGACGTCCAGATGCTCGCCGACAGCGCTGTTGAGATGGACGCCCTCGGCGGCGGCCTGGATTCACACCTGAGCCCACCGGACGCCGACCTAACTCCGATTGACGTCAACGTTCCTGCTCCGGACGTCGGAGTGGATCGGAGTCAATACCCAGAGGGTCCGTACGGGCTCGCCTTAGGCGACGTCATCGTGGACCTCGAGTTTATCGGACTCAACGCGGCGCCGTATCGCCTCTCAGATATGCGCCAGGAACCCAATACTGACCTCATCGCGCTCCCTGTCCTCGTCATGTGGTGCCCCACATGTGCTCGCCAGATGCCGGCTCTCGGAGTCATGGCGCAAGACCTAAGGGAAGAGGGCGTCTTAACCGTGCTCTCAATATTCGAGAACGATCGATTTGCTCCAGCCAACCACCGAGATATTGGACTGTATCACCGAGAGCATAACCCTCCGTTTGCTCTCGTCGCGGATCCCAATCAAGTCATGGCACCGTACTTCGAGAGCTTTGGGCGACAAAAGTATCTGCTCATCGATGCCGACAGTATGGAGATCGTTCGGATCTCAGAGAGCCTTATGGTCCCTGATCTCGAAGCGCAGATTCGAGCATGGCTCGCCGCCGAGCGCGAGTAAGCTAAGTTAGTTTTTTTATTAAAAGGGGGTTTAAATTACCCCAATGGTCTGTATGCTTCCGCTCGCTCTGCGGCGTCATCTAGTGGCCTGTCGTGAGCTGGTCGCGATCTCGAGAATGAACCGTATTGGTACGAGAGAGGCTGGGGGGTCTGCTCATCGGCCGATGGCTCTCAAGGTAGCGCCGCTCGCATAGATTCCGATGGTTCGGATGGCTGGCTGACACCGCGTTGGACATCGTTTGTAACCGGTGAGAGCCGGTGGCGCGCCAGGGGGAGCGCCTGCTATGCCAAGGCCTACACCCTTTCACGAGCGTACCCGGCCCCTGTGTACCAGTTACCGCTGGACCTCCTGGGCTGGATATCACGCCGTCTCATCCTATGACATCTGCCACGAGCGTGAATATAACGCGTTCCGCCAGGGCACTGGCGTCATCGATGTCAGCCCTCTCTACAAGTATGACATCACAGGTCCCGATGCCGCGTCGTTCCTCACTCGGTTAACGGTACGAAATATCCATAAACTCAGGGCGGGCCGAGCGACATACCTATGCTGGACTGATGACGTCGGTAAAGTGATCGATGATGGCACATGCATGCGCATCGATGATGACCGTTATCGATTGACGGCTGCGGAGCCGATGTATCACTGGTTTACACAGCAATCCGTGGGATTCGATGTCACGATCGAAGATGTCTCTGACGCGATCGCGGCCCTCGCCATTCAGGGCCCAACCGCCTTCGAGACCCTCAGCGGATTTGTCAGCGACGTAGACCTCAGAAACCTCAAGTTCTTTGGAGTCACCCAAGCTCATTTCGGTGAGATTGAAGGCCTGATTACACGGACGGGATACACCGGTGATCTAGGCTACGAACTCTGGGTTCCGAGCACACATTCGGTGCCCCTATGGGATATGCTCTTTGAATCGGGAAAGGCTCATAATATCCACCCCGCCGGACTTGATGCCCTCGACGTCTGCCGCGTTGAGGCCGGATTTATCATGATGGGTGTCGATTACACCGGGGCCTTCGACGCGGTCATCGCATCTCAAACCTCAACGCCCTATGAGCTCGGTTTAGGATGGACTGTCAACCTGAATGACCGGGAGCCCTTTGTCGGGCAGGAGGCGCTTCGTCGAGAGCAGGCGAGCGGATCGGCCTGGAGCTTGGTTGGGCTGGAGATCTCTTGGGAGCATTTGGAGAGGCTGTACGATCGCTATGAGCTGCCCCCATCGCTCCCGTCCAGTGCGTGGCGGGATGCGATCCCTGTGTATCGGGGTGGCCGACAGATCGGGCGCGCCACCAGCGGAGCCTGGTCGCCAATCCTCAAGAAGAACCTTGCCTTGGCGACCGTCGAATCAGACTGCGCTCAGATCGGCACGGTTCTCGATATCGAAGTCACAGTTGAATGGGAGCGCAAGACCGTACCCGCGCGCGTCGTACCTACTCCCTTCTTTAATCCAGCGCGCAAGAAGGCGGTTGGCGATGACCTATGACAGCATAATCATCGGTGGTGGTCACAATGGGCTTACCTGCGCAGCCTATCTCGCTAAAGCGGGTCGGAAGGTGTTGGTTCTTGAGCGCCGCGATGTGCTTGGAGGTGCGGCGGTCACCGAAGAGGTCTATCCCGGATTCAAGTACTCCGTCTGCTCCTATGTAGTGAGCCTATTGAGGCCACAGATTATCCGTGATCTTGAGCTGCCTAAGCGGGGCCTAGAGATTCTGCCGCTCGAGTGCAGCTTCACGCCTCAGCTCGAAGGACCAGGACTGGTCCGATGGCCCGAGTCCTCAAAGACCCGCGCTGAGATCGCTCGCTATTCCCGGCGTGATGCCGATCGGTATCCCGAGTTCGGTCGCGAGATGATGCGCATCTCACGCTGGGTGAAGCCCATTATCGATATGGTGCCACCCGATCCAACATCTCTCAATCCAGCTCAGCTCACAGACCTCGCAAGGCTAGGACAGAAATTCCGCTCTCTAGGAGCCGAGGATCTAGGCCTACTGACCAAGATGATGACGATGAGCGCCGTCGACTTTCTGGATGAGTGGTTTGAGTCCGATGCCCTGAAGGCGCCCATGGCGGTGAGCGGAATAATCGGGACCTTTCTCGGGGTGCGATCGCCGGGTACTGCGTATGTACTGCTCCACCATTATATGGGCGAGATCGATGGTGCTT
>CALELH010000640.1 GCA_937902595.1 uncultured Myxococcales bacterium | reverse complement strand
TTTATTGTTTCGAGCCTGCGATTGGCGATCTGAATAACCAGAGGTTATCCTGAGATCGTACCGGGGAGTTTACGGATGGAAAACAAAGCCAAGAGGACAAACCCAGAGGGCGTATCACCCTCGGCCTTGGGTGCTCGTGCGCTCTGCTTCACGCTCGCCGCATGTTTGGCGTTTAGCCCCATCGGATGTAGTTCACCAGCTGAGCCACCGACCGATGAGGCGCTCCTCGCGTTCCTAGACGACAGGAGCGGTCCTCCTACACCACGCCCCGCCGATGAGATGATGCGCCTTAAGGCAGATGTCATCGCGTTGCCGGCCATCTCTGTGACCGTCTGGGCCATCGGCGCGCTGATCGTCTATATCGGAAGCCAAGCCGTGTTTACGAACACGATAGAAGACTTCGAGGCCGTGCTGGGTATGGCCTTGGGACAGTCGGTGGATTGGTCGTGGGCCGAAGAGACGGGGGAGCCCCTCGAACAAGCTGATCACCTGACGGAGTCATTGAACCGAATCGCGTATCGAAGCGAGACGAGTGACTTTTATTCGATCACCGGAAACGACTACCTCCGATTTCTAACTATGACGTCGCCCATTACGGTGCTCGACCCTCAGAAGCTCAAGGACTTGATGGACGGGAAAGTTCGGCCTTGGGGCAAGTATGCTAAGGAGTTCTTCGCGGCGATTCAGGTGGCGTCTATGCAGGCCCGCCATCTCGCGGTGGACGATACGGGACGCGGCTTGTGCGTCCGCGCGACGGTCCACTCAATCGCTGACTCCCCAGTTCCATATGTCAGTATGGCCAGAGCGACGGGCGCTGGAGACGTGATCCCCGCGGCGGTCTTCGCGAGCGTTAAGGCGACCATTCGCTGTGGGATGTATGACAGCAATGTTCGTGAGTTTATCTATAGCTACTACAACGTCAGCGGCCCGCGCAGCATCGTGGCTGACATCTTCATCACCCACATGCTCAAGACGGCCAAACTCATCTACAAGTACGTAGAGGTGTGTCAGATGCCACCCAACATCCAGGTCGATCTCGATGGTGGAGATTGCCACGACGTGACCCTGCATTAAGGGCAACGCCGGGCGGAGCTTGAGCTTCAAGACATCATCACGATCATTCATAGGCGCTCAGGGGATTTGAAGGTCATGCTCCAACTGCGATGATCGCTCTACCTTCGGCCAGACGTCCACTTTGAGCCCACGGTGCCTGGATCCCTCAACGAGGGGGGGGCCACTGCTCTCTTGCGCCTGGTTAGAAGACCGATGAGCATCAGCAGACACAGAGGGATGAGCGCGGTCGAGCTATTGAAGGGCCCTGATGAGCAGCCCCCACCTCCACTTGAATTCGTGCTCATCGCCGTCGTAGAGCCTGCGTCCTGACCAGAGTCAATTTCATCGCCGGCGTCTGGGCGCATGGCGATGGCCATATCATCTTCAGAGACAGCGTCAGGACGAGTCGTCGCGTCTACCGGGGGACCAGCGTCGGCTGGTGTCGATGCGTCTACGCCAGCATCGGCGATCTCGGGCGAAGCACATTCACCATCACAGAACTCGTAGGCGCCGATGTCCCATTGTGCACCCTGCGGACGATCGACGCCCAAACGATCTTGGGGATAGCCTTGGATCGGTTCGCCCGCATCGATGGCACTACAGCCCGCAGCAAGGGTGTAATCGTCACCTGCCGTTTGGGCAAAGCACTCGGGTCCGACGGCCAAATTGCTTCCGCCCGCGAGCTGTTCTGGGAGGGACTCGGCATGTACGAGCACGTTCCGTCCCAGGATGCGGCCGTTCTCGGAGACATCTTGGAAGAGTCGCCCGATCTCAGCGCCCAGAGTGACGTTGTCCATACGCACGGTCTCGATCCCATCTTCGTAGCGCACGGCGGTGTCCACGTCGTAGACGACCGTGTTGCTCATACTGACCTGCGCGCCGCGAGGCCTTGACTCTGTCCGGCCTCGCAGTCGAAAGGCGATCTCCGAGTCATTGACGGTGACTCGGTCTAGGTGAACCTGAACGTTCTCCTTCAAGTTGAAGGCGGCCATGTTCTCAATGAGCCCGCCTCGAAATCCCCAGACGTGCGTATCTCGAATCGTCACCTCAGCGGGGTCAATAACGTCATTAGAGGTCTTCGTGTCTAAGGCGTTTTCAGCTGGGTTGACTCCAGCAGCGAATCCGCCTGCCGCCTCTGAGAGGGGACCGGACCACAGCCGGCACCCCTCGATCAGGAGCCCCGACCATCCAGGCTCGCTGCGCCCGGCGTCCAATTGAATTGCGTCCCCAGAGACAGTGTGGATCTCCGTGTTTCGGAGCGTCAGGTTGCGGATTGCCGCGCCGCCCACTCCGTGCGCGTCTCGGCGGCAATCAGGCGTGTCGCAGCCCGCTCGATCCGACGATAGGCAATGATGAATGAGGCTGCCGTCGATGAGCACATCGCGCTGAGAGCCGAGGTCTACACAGTCGTTCGCGACATGGCGGACTTCCACATTTCTCAAGGTGAGGTTGTGGGCTTCGCCTCGAACCTGAATCCCATCTCGGTCTGAATATTGACCATCGATGATCAGGCCCTCCAGTGTGATCCGTTCGTGACGAACTCGAACGACATAACCCGCCAGGGTCACCAGAACTTCGCGACCAGTGGCCGCGCGGATCGTGACCCCGGGCGCCTGCGTCTCGATAGTCTCGTCATACCGACCGGACTCAACGGTGATGATGTCGCCGTCTTGGGCCGCGCCGATGGCAGAGCCAATTGTCTGGTGTTCTGCGGTTACGCCGACGAAGAGCTCATCGGCGTGGGCGAGCTGTCCACCTAGACAGACTAGTCCCGTTACTAACGCCAGTCGCGTTCGGTTCTTCATGATCGTCCTCCCTCGGTACAGGCCACGATACGCCGTGTATCTCTTGAGTCAAATGGCGCCCGAGTTTAGTACGGAAAACCAGTGGGACATCGACCTCACAAAATGACCATTTTGTCTCTCATCGAGCGCTCGGTCATTGCCAAGTTCATCGTGTTCTCCCTATTCTGCCCGCGTTTGGTCGATGAGGGGGATACATGATGAAGGGTCTGTGGGTCATACTCTTAGTAGCTTCCTCCTTGGCCAGTGCGTGCGCCGAACAACCTAGCTCGGAGCCGGAACCAGCTCGTGAAGACATGATGGGGGTACTCGACGCGACGCCGACGCCATTAGACGCGAGCGTGTCTGAAGACGTCCGAGTTCCTATGGACGTGGCGCCAACTGAACTCGATCTTGAGGTCGATGGCGCGGTCGCAGTGGACTCAGGGCCTGATGCCATGGTGCTTGACGCCGGTTCAACGCCGGACGCTGCGGCGCCAACCTTCGAGTCCTGCTTCGAGGACATCGCTGGACCAGACGGTAGTGGTCCCAATTATAGTCAGCACTCGCCCATCGTTGGACGTCACTGCTCGGGTACCAACCATCAAGATATCGAGGGTGTTCAGCGCGTTGTGTTCCTGGGCGACTCCGTCACGAATGGAACCCCGAACGACTTGCATCCGCTCTGCCTCGATAATGACCATTTCTTTCGAGTCCGACTGGCCAATTGGCTGGCTGACCGGTTTGATCTGTCCAAGGGGGAACCCCTCGGCTGGGAGCAGTGGGAGGCATACAGCTGTCTGTATGATGGCGCGCCTGGTCAACAGACCGCCGGCGCCTTCTGGAACTGCGCGCGCTGGGGCGCCCGAGTTGACGATTTCTTGGGGAAGGTGAGTACCCGACAGTTTGAAGGACAGGAGCGCTTGGATTATTGCCGGGATTGCTGCGCGGGTGGTGATTGTGGCCCCGATGGTAACTGTGTACGCGCCGCGGGGTCCCTCGCCCTCGACGAGCGATGTCGGACTCCGGACAAATCTCTGTTCCAGTGTGTCCCTGGTGGTGTCGTTGAGGAGCGCACCCTCTTCGCCTTCACTATGGGTGGGAACGACGTCGCAGCCATCACTAAGATGGGGGGAGAGTTCACCCGAGATACCCCCGAAGGGCGCGCTGAGATCGACGCTGGTTATCCAACGGTCTGGGCCAAAGCGCGCGAGGCGGCGCAATTTCTAGAGGAGGCGGTTAAGTTCATGACCGATCCTGAGCGCTTCCCTAACGGATCATACGTCGTGATGGGTGGGCCTTTTGAGTTTACTGACGGGACAGGACAGGTGAGCGCGTGCAGGCCATCGACCATCGACATCCCCCTCGTGGGTGAGATCGATCTGTCGTCTCTGGCCATCGATGTGGCTGCTCTAGTGGGTCTCTCCGAGTGGGCGGAGCCCAGCGAGCAGAGAGCGATCGTCTCGTTTCTGCTCGAAGAGTACATGCGCATCACCGTGGAGCACTCCATCGATTATGTGTGGGTCCTGGAGCACTTCTGTGGACATGGATATGTCGCGACAGGAGAGATGGCTGATGAGAGCAACTCCTGCTATCGACCGGACGATCCGTCCCTCTGGTTTGACGTGAGCTGCACCCACCCCAATGACCTCGGTCACGAGGCCCTCTTCAGATTGTTTAGAGACGTGATCGAAGAGTAGGGCCTGTGCTCACTTTGAGCCCATGTCTGAGTGATCCTGTTCGGCTAGACAGGACAAAAAAAGACCGCTGCAGTTAAGCCTGAAGCGGTCTTTCTCTGAGTGTCACTCGATGACTCAGTCGACGGTAAAGACAACCACCTGTCGACTGCGGTCGGCGTCCTCGAACTGAACGGCGAGCTCGTATCGGCTGGCGGAGAGTCGGCCCGCTGGACGCGCCTGGGTGACGGAGGCGCCAGGTGCGATCTCCTCGACGCGAGGGCCGAGGCGACAAGTCATTGGGTAGAGAGCGCTGCTCTGAGACTCCATGTTCAGGACAGCGAACTCACTGACGATGCAGTCCTGCTGGGATCGATAGGTCAGGGGGACCTGACATGGGTTCTCGATGATGGCGACGAGGTTGATGTTGTTCCCAAACTCGCATGCGTCACAGGCGCCGGACTGGTCACGCGCCTCTGCTCTGAGGGTCAGGCTACACTCTCCGTCCGCGGCGGGTGCCTCCTCCGCAGGCTCCTCCTCAACTGGCTCTTCGGCGTTCGGCTCAGGCTGCTCTTCCTCGACAGGCGCGTCGGGCTCGGGCTCACCGCCTGGCTCGTTGATGTCGCCGCCGTCGCCGTCGAGTCCACAGGCGAGTCCAGCTTCGAGGATCTGCTCCTCAGCGTTGCAGGCGTCACGGCAGGTCGAGGCGAAAGAGGTAGGGACGATCGCGTCGGGCAGCGCGCAGCACACCTGACCGTCTCCGCAGTCTTCTGCGCCGTCGCAGGTCTGGGTGAGGTCGAGGTTCGCGTCGCACTCGGCCTTGCACTCCTGTCCGAACCAATTGGAGCAGCAAAACTCAACTTCCAGGTTACAGGCCACGCCGGCTTCGCCGCAGCAGATCACGCCTTCGGGGTTGCCTTCTGCGTCGCCGACTGGCTGGACTGGGGCGTCAGCCTGGTTCACACAGCTCTGAATCTCTGCGCCGCAGGCGGCCTGCTGACACTCGGCGTCTTCCTGGGCGCAGCCCGAATCTCGAAGGCACGCAGCCAAGACGTCGAGGAGCCGGATCGCCTCCTCGTTTCCTTGGTCAACGCAGCCCTGTCGACAGTCCTGGTCGGCGGCACACTCGTTGAAGCACTCGATAATTTGAATGCACGTGAAGGAAGGATCCACCTCATCGTCGTTCGCGGGGGGGACCTCTGCCTCTGGTGCGGGCTGCTCCTCTTCGGGTTCAGCTTCGGTAGGCTCCTCTTCCGATGGCTCGTCTTGAGCGGGAGGGACAGGGAGCTCCGGCTGTGGCGGGGTCATCTCCTCGCCTTGTTCCGCTGGATCCTCATTGGACGGAGCGTTTGGTGACTGATTATCAGGTCCATTATTTGGAGCTGGCTGCTGGGGGGTGGCAGGAGGCGTATTGGCGCCAGGCTGGTTCGAAGGGGCTGGCCCTACGGAGCGGCCAGCGTCAGCGCCTCCAGTTTGAATCTGGATGGACTCATTTCCTGAATCTGATTCATCACACCCGACTGAGATGAACGCACATCCTAGGCTAAGGATACAGGCGAGGCTCAAGCGAGAGAGGCTGGAGCGCGTACTTGGGATACCGAGAGTTTTCACAGTTTTCTCCTCCACTGAAGTGGTCATACTGATCGATAGGCGAACTGATAAGACATGTATCTACCTGCTGACAAGTAGATTATTGTAATAGCGAGTGCGTGAGGGGAGTAACCGGCGCGATGAACACCGCCGGTAACGGGCCTTTCCCGCCTTTATTTTCGTTTATGAAGGGCTCATCTCTGGCCACGGTACCAGCGCTTGAGTACGGCCTCCGCCGGCTTGCCTCGAGGTGAATAGTCGTGTGAGTGCGAGACTCCGCGCTCCTGCCTTTCGTACCACTTCCACCAAAAAACACCCTGGAACCACGGCCGCGTGGTCAACGTCATCAAGAGCGCCTCGTAGGCGAGCGCCTGCTCTTCAAGAGCGACGGTCTCGTCTCCCTTTGGCCAACGCCATGGAGTCAAGGTGGCGTTCTCCGTGGAGGGATACCCGGCTTCGGTGAAGATGATCGGCTTTCGGTAGCGAGTCGCCAAGGTCTCCATGGCCACCATGTGCTCTACCCAAGACAATAAGAGCCCTCCGCCGAAGAGGCTGTAGGGCCCGCTCAAGGCGAAGTAGGCGTCGACGCCGATCACGTCGAGGTGGTCCCAGAAGGTGATGTGGCCTAACTCGTGATTTCCGTCAGCGGCGTAGGTCAAGCTGCCTGAGTATACCTGCCTGATCTTGGAGATGAGGCGCCGCCAATGGGCAGGCCGCTTCGTGGCCTCCACATACTCAAGGCCGATAGAGAGCATCTCGACTCCGAAGCTCTCTGCGAGCTTCGCCTCCCGAAGGATGAACGCCTCATACTGTCTAAACCACTCGGCCCA
Organism: uncultured Myxococcales bacterium; assembly: GCA_937902595.1. Classification (GTDB taxonomy): domain Bacteria; phylum Myxococcota_A; class Bradymonadia; order UBA7976; family UBA1532; genus UBA1532. Next base: position 1,321 of record CALELH010000640.1, on the reverse strand, counting down.
ATCGTCCTCACTCCTCATCTTGATGGATCCCCGCCACCGGTTGGACCCATCGTAGAACTGACGGCTCCAGACATGAGGCTTGAGTAAGATCTTGACCCCGCGTCGGCGCGCTGCACGGATGAACTCGCGGGGCCATCTCTCCTCAGGGCTCGGTTTAATCTTTGGACCATCGACCTTGGGTTGGTGAGCGAAGGTCATCACCTCGAGCCAAGTGACTCCCATGGACTCGAATTGGTCTAAGTGTCTCGACCAGGCCTCTTGATGCCGATAGGAGCCATCCCAGGAGCTATAGACGAGCCCACGCGCGAACCCCGTATCTGGCCAAGCTGCTAGGGGAGCCGCTAACGGCGAATGATTGAAAAGTGAGAGCAGCGTCCAGGCCAGCGCGGGTCCGAGGAAGAGGCGGGGTCCAATGGTAGCAACTCGGCTCTTCACGCGATGGATAGCCACTCAGATCAACTTCGATGAATCAAAGATTATCCCATAGCGAATCTGTCCGGAAGTGGCTCGCCCAGCGTTACTGAATGCTTCAGTTGACGCAATCTCAGCTCTGTATCAGCGATAGAGGATTTAGGGTCGGTAGTGGGCTGGCGGATGTGTGTTGAATGGCGGGGACCCGGACACTCCGCTCTTCGCGATGGCTTAGGTGCGCGGTGTTTTCGCGCTGATCAGGACGGGATCTAGTCGGATAATTTGCTTCGAGTCTTCATTATCAGCAATCGCGCCCGCGGTGGTCTGGCTTGGATCCTGTGCAGCGCTCTGATTTGCCGCCACGCCCACGACGATGACTCTCGGGTCGTTGCCGTCATGAATCTCGTCGCAGTCGGCGATCTCCGTATCCGTGGTTATCCAGTCCATGAAGATCTCTTCGACATTCGTCCCTGGGAACTCGTCGGTGATCGAGAACTCGTTCATGTTGTCGAAGATGCTGGTGCCGATGAGGCCGGCGAAGGCGATGATCATGAGATATGCAGGCATGTTTCCCTCCGTGTTCGACCATGAATACGAAGGTGGTCGGCGATAGTTACATCCCCCGCCAATTTGTCTGTCTGGGAGGGCGAGGCTCGGAGGGGCTGAGGGGTCGTCTCGCGATCATTCCGTGAGCCAGCGACGGGTCCACTCAAGCTCAAACTCGACGTCTCGCTCGACTCGTGGGGCGACGGTGATGTCGAGGGCTTCAAAATAAGAGAGGTTGTGAAAGTCGAAGAGGATCCGATTGAAGTTGTGGCAGGTGGCGCACGATGTGTTGGGGACCATCGTCTGCGCCGGGTCATTGATCCGATCCTTGAGTCGGTCGATATCGTCGCGGACGGCGATGACC
>CALELH010000639.1 GCA_937902595.1 uncultured Myxococcales bacterium | reverse complement strand
GTCCAGCGTTTTCTTCGCGAGGTCCAGATTATCTTCGGGGAATAAGCTGGCCTAGGCATCGGGCTCAGGCGCGTTCTCCGTAGAGTCCGCGTCGACGTCCAGCTCATGCTCACCGCTCGGCTCCGTCAGGTAGGGAGCCGCTATGAGCAGGACCGCGACCACGCCATAGCCTGCGGCCCATGGCAGCGCGGGAGACAGCGACACCACAGTGTCCCCCGGCGTCCACGCGTACGAGTGAATGAGCCCGACAGCGGCGAGACCGGAGGCGGCGGCAAACCAGGCTGCCGCCAATTGGAACCTCCGCTCGATGATATAGACCGTCGCGGCGGCCAGGACCATCGAGGTGAAGATAAATCCCTGCTCTAAGGCAAACGCCCCATGAATCCAGGTGTCACTGGTCTGCTGAAACTTAGCGACCAGCGCCGGTGAAAACGGCTCGCCGCCTGGCACCCCAACCCCTGCAGCTCTCAGCCCGTTCTTCGCCATGAGAGTGCCCCAAGCGGCGACACCTGGTAACAGACCGATGACCGCCGCAGGCGCGTGAGCGCGGGGAGTCGTCTGAAATGCCTGGGCCGTGATGATGATTCCAATCCAAATCACGATGGCGATGCCGGCGTCGATTGGGATCGCCCAGGCGATATAGGCGAGGGTCCCGGTGCAGCAGACCAAGATCACGAAGGCAGCGTTCAATACCGAATAGCCTGCTCGCGCGCCGAGGCCTTTCCATCCCGGATGACCGATGTAGATGGTCGTAGGAAAGCAAGTCCCGAACAGAGCGCCAACCATCGTCCCGACCCCGTTGACCGCCAAAGATGGCTTGGTGGGAAAGGCGTCGCCTGCCGCCTCGGCTGACTCAATATTCTGGAGAGACCCCAACACATTAAAGAGCCCCATCGGGATGATGATGGAGAGATAGGTCAGCGCGTGTTCGCCGGTGAAGGCATCGATCAGATCACCTAGAACGGGGATCGGTAGATGCAGACCTATCCCCTGAGTGGGCGTCGCGCCCACCGGCGCCATGCCGGTCGCCCAGGCGATGGCGGTCCCCAAAGCGACCGCGACGAGCCCACCCGGGATTCCCCCCTTGAAGCTGACGCGTCCAAAATAGGTCACCAGCACAACACCTAAGGTGATGAGGCCAACGATGGGACTGGCGAAGGAACGAAACAAGAACCCAAGAGAGATAAAACCCAAGGCGATCCCTGAGAGGGTGGCCAAGAGCGCCGCCCGCGGCGTCGCCTTACGAATCTTCTCAGCGACAAAGGACCCAAGAAATTCGATCAGACCACTCCCGAAACAGGCGACGAGTCCTGCTTGCCACGCGAAGGTGGCTGGATCAGCCATACCCGCAGCCTCAGCCGCCAGCTTAGCGGGCAGCATGACCAAGAAGACATAGGCGAACAGAGAAACGGTGTTAATCCCATATGGGAGTGCGCAGACGTCGTCTCGGTCTTCCGCTAGGCCGAGCAGCATCGCCTGCCGCGCATAGTAGACGTTCCCGATCAGCAGTGACACCGCCGCCCCTGGCAAGATCGTGCCGTAGACGAGTTCCGAGGGGAAGCCCAGCACGAAGCGACAGAGCGCGTCGATGAGTAGGAGCTGGACCAAGTTGTCTAGTGCGAGCCCGAAGAACCCGTCGATATCTCCGCGAACAAACCAACGCATCAGCGTGTCTCCCTAATTCAAGAATGATCTATTGGAGCGCAGTTACTCACTCATCAGAGTCTTAGGGACATCCTGTCGCGTCGCCCACATCGAACGCCTCACCATCCAAATAGAGAGCGCCTGACTCCACAGCGATCAACATGACTTGGGTTCGCCCGTCTGAACGTGCGAGTTCCAAGATATAGGTCCCATCCAGAGAATAGATCTGCCAGCGGCCCTGAGCATCAGAGCTGTCCCCAGACATTGCCGAGAGGTCGTCACCGCCGACATTACCGCTCGCAAAGTTCTGAGTCTCTTCCTGATATGCAAACTGGCCATCGGAGCAGAGCGTAATCTCTGTCTTTGTCTCCGTCGCAAACCCCACGGCCCCTGAGCTATTGTCAGTCCACGGTCTCCGTTCGGCTCAGCTCTCGACCCGCAAACGCGGAGCGCAATGCGGCGACGGTCTCACCGGTCGTCTGGCGGCCTCCAAGACAGGTGATCAACGGTTCGACGCAGTTACGCTCTCCGCAGGCATCGGAGTCTTCCACCTGCTCACATGAACTCACGCACACAAACAGAGCTCGGAGCTGCGAGACTGCGGCATCTCCTGCACGCTCCACACAGCCCTCAGCACAGGCCTCATTTTCGCCGCAGCGACCAGCACACGCCAGGAGTTCACCGCAGGCAGTGCTCGACGTGCTCGTACCCGTCGAGACGCCGCTCTGATTGGTGTCACCTAGGTTCGCGACAGGCACCATCTGAGAGGAAGAGCCTGGCCCCTGACCACCCGGTTGCTGAAGCTGTATCGTCTTAGCGCCCTCGTCCCCTCCACACGCCCAGAGCTGCGCTGCGCTCACCAAGAGAGCGCTCTGAATGATTGGCGAACGGCGATTAAATCGACTCGAGAACATGGCGGATACTCCTCTGGCACCGTGGGCCGTGAACATCTCTGGCGCGACGACCGACCGTATCAGCACCGCCAACCACAGGCAATTCGCATGGCGACGATCCATGGGACCTCGAGGGACCTATTCATCCAAGGACAGAGCAGGCTAGGCTCAGCCCCAAAAACTACTCGTCCCTATAGCCTGACTTGTGATCGTCGATCGGCGACGCTACGGTTTTCCAGACACAGAATATGGGGGTAGACATGGGGCACCGTGTATCATCGAAAGTAGCGACTCTCGCCCTGTGTACTGTCCTCCTCGCCTGCCCCGCCGTATCAGCAGACTCCATCACTCAGAAAGCGACGGTCGACACCGACAGAGCGCCCTTAGTGAATCGGCTTATCCCCTGCCGCGCTGAGACCTGGCGCCTAAGTCGCGCTAAGTCCCTTGAGCCTGCCGCCGACAAATCGAAGATAAACAGTAAGATCTTGGAGGCCTGCGTACAGGTCAACTTCGAGCCACAGCGAGCCCTAAAGAAGGTCGAGACCACCTATTTCGCACAAAACAATCGCGTTGCGCGTCGTCTCGCCAAGATGCGGGGCGGAGATGCGGAGAAATCGAAGGGGTTTGGCAAGCTACGAAAGCTGCTCCCCTCCTTCCAGAAAAAGACCTGCGTCGACAAGACACGAGCAAAGATGTCCAGCCAGCCGCTGAAAACAAAGCTGAGCGAGAAAGCGCTGGACGAAAAGCTGCGAGCGCTCTGTGAGGCCGCTCACCAGAACCCTGATGAAGCGTTCGTGCAACTCAAAAAGGCGCTAGAGAGACCGGACGTAAGAGCGGAGAAGGACTAAGCGAAGTCGCCGTATCGCCCACCAAAGTAGAGCAGCGGCGTTGCATCTTCAGACAGCTGAAGTCCTTCAACACGCCCAACAAAGATCCCATGATCACCGCCAGGTACAATAGCCTCCAAGCTACAGTCCAACTGGGCCAACGCGCCATCCAACATCGGCGCTCCGCTCGACGTCCCTCGGGTGAGGCTCAAGTCCGCAAACTTGTCCTTGTCTTCAGGCCATCGCTGCCAACGGCCTTCATCATCGATGAAGCCACCGGCGAAACGGTTAGACAGCGCCTCTTGATCCCGCGCCAAGATGCTCACTGCGAAGCTCCCCGATTGCTCAATCAATCCGTAAGACCTGTTTTTGTTCTGGATGCAGACGAGAACGAGGGGCGGCTCGAGGGACAGGGAGGAGAAGGCGCTCGCGGTCATCCCATGGTCTTGGCCTTCGGAATGGACAGTCACGACCGTCACCCCTGACGCGAACCGACCGAGCGCCTGCTTGAACTCCTGTGGGTCTATCATCGTCTCTCTCCAATTCGTCTCAATATTCAACGCCTTTTACCGACTGAAAGCGGCTGGCGCAATGCCTGATATAACTGGGTAACGACTGCCCAACCTACGACCATGTGTGCTTGTTCGCTTGACGGCGTGTCGCGTTCCGCACGAGTATCCCTACATCCATGGAACATCAGCACAAGGGGAGACACGATGAGATGGAAGATGAGCTTGGTCCTAGGACTAGCGCTGACCTGTTTTGGATGTGGCGGCGACGATGACTCCAACGAGATGGCTGGCGCTGGCGGTATGGGAGGCGCTGGTGGCTCTAGCGTAATGCTTCCCGAGGGATGCGACGCCTACGCTGAGCCAAGTGATGATGACAACGAGACGGTCCAGACACTGCTCATCGAAGCGATGCCCGACTCAACGGTCTGTCTAGGGGAAGGCACATTCCGCTTCCAAACGGAACTCTCGCTGTCCGTTGATAACGTCACGATTAAAGGTGCAGGCGCGAGCAGCACTATCCTAGACTTCTCTGCTCAAGATGTCGGAGCGAACGGCGTCCTCATCTCGGGTGACGGGACGACCATGGAAGATTTTCAGGTCCTGAATACACCTGGGGATGGCATCAGAGCGAATGACGTCGACGGAGTTGTTTTTAGGCGGGTCAATGTCTTTTGGGAGGCAGACGCCGAGACAACCAATGGGGCCTATGGTCTCTACCCAGTCGGCTCCAGTAACGTCATCATCGATGGATGTGTAGTTAAAGGCGCCAGCGATGCAGGGATCTACGTGGGCCAATCCAACACCATCCTCGTCCAGAATAGCGAAGCCTACGGCAATGTCGCGGGGATCGAGATCGAGAACTCCACGGACGCTGAGGTCGTCGACAACCACGCCCATGACAACACGGGCGGTATTCTCGTCTTTAATTTGCCTGAGTTACCGATCAAGGACGGTCAGCGAACCAAGGTTCACCGCAACATCATCGAGAACAATAATCTGGTAAACTTCGGGAAGCCGGGCAGCGTCGTTGGCAACGTACCAGGTGGGTCAGGGATCATCATCCTAGCGACGGACAACAACGAGATCACAGGGAACACCTTTAGAGGGAACGGCTCGGCCGCTATCATCGTCACGAGCTACCTGAGCGACATCTTCGGACTCTATGATGATGAGGAGTTCGATCCGTACCCTGAGCAGAACTACATTCATGCCAACACCTACGAGGGCAACGGCATGATGCCTCAATCAATCGTCGCAGCGCTGGAGCTTGAGCTCCCCGCTCCAGACATTCTCTGGGACGGCTGCTTACCTGAGATGCCCGGGCCGGTGAACTGCATTCAAGAAGACGAGAGCGTGACCTTTCGCGGCATTGATTACTGCGGAGGCTTCAATAACCAGACGACGGACCGGACTCCCTTCGATTGCAGCTATGATGCACTGCCCGGCCAAACACCATAGTCTGCTACTCCTGGCCGCTCTAGCCTTGCTCGGCTGCGGTTCGGGAGAGGAGACGACTCCCTCAGCAGGCGCGGGTCCAGATCCAGGAGAAGAGGTGCCCTATGGTCGCCTCTCGGCCTACCGGTTCTTCGAAGCGCCGATGGCGGACCTGCAGCCTAAGCCTGGAGTGGTACCCTATCAGGTGGCCGCGCCTCTTTGGGCTGACCATGCAGGCAAAGCGCGCTTCATTGTACTTCCAAGCGAAGGCCGCGTTCAGGTCTCTGGTGACGAAGATTGGGCTTTCCCCGAGGGCACCATCGTCATCAAGAACTTCTTCTACACTCGAGACCGCCGTGATCCAGAGAGCACCGCGGCGCTGGTCGAGACGCGATTACTGATCCGAGGGCCTACGGAGTGGAAAGGTCACACGTACATCTGGAATGAGGACCAGACCGAAGCTCTTCGGAAAGTCTCCGGTAAGCGGGTGCAGCTCAACTTCATCGACGAGAGTGGAGCCGAACGCAGCCAGGAATACATCGTCCCGAACACGAATCAATGTAAGGACTGTCATGAGATCGATGACCATAATGGATTACTCGGGGTCGTCACTAGACAGCTGGGCCGACAGGTAAATCGAGGTGGCGCTACCGTGGACCAGCTGCAGTGGCTGGCCGATCAAGGCCTCTTCACGGGAGACGCCCCCACCCCTCTCGCAGCGGGTCTCGTCGATCCGTTTGGCGAGGAGAGTTTGGAGCGGAGAGCGCGCTCTTATCTCGACTCAAACTGTGGTCACTGCCATCGCGCGGGTGGTAACGGAGGTCGCTCGGGCCTCGTGCTATTGGCGAGCGAGACCGACCCACGAACCTACGGAGTATGCAAGGGGCCCATCGCAGCAGGCGCTGGCTCGGGTGACAGACATCACGACATCGTTCCCGGCCAGCCAGAGCGCAGTATCCTCATCTATCGCATGGAGTCGACGGACCCTGAGATCAAGATGCCTGAGATCCCAAATCGTCTGCCGCATGCAGACGGTGTTGAGCTGATTAGTGACTGGATTCGCGCTTTAGACGAGCCGCCATGTCAGTAGACCATCACCTGCGGGCGAATTGACCATTGCGTCTATAGCTGACGCAGTTACGATGCCCGTTCATGGCACGCTTTCTACACATCGGTGATCTCCATCTCGGACGCACCCTCCACCAAGTTCGGCTCTTGGACGACCAGCGCCACGCGTTAGAGGGCGTCCTCACGATCATCGAGCAGAGCGAGCCCAAGATCGACGCGGTGCTGATCGCTGGTGACGTCTATGATCGCTCAGTCCCTCCGACGGAGGCAGTCAGCCTACTCACCTGGTTTATTAACGAGCTCGCGAACACTCAGGGCGTGCAGGTCGTCATGATCCCAGGGAATCATGACAGCGCAGAGAGAATGGGTTTCATGGCTGGGCTGACGAAGGACATCGTGCACATCGCGCCGCCCGCAGAGTCCGACCCCAAGCCGCTCATCATCAAAGACGACCACGGATCTATCGATATCTTCGCGATCCCCTTTCTAGATCCCCCCCTCGTTCGCTCCATCACCGGAGACGATGACGTAAAGGATCAACAGACGGCGATGGACGCGATAGTCGAGCGCCTATCGAAGACGAGAACCTCGCCGCGTTCGGTCCTCGTTGCCCATGCTTTCGTCAACGATGATCTAGGCTGCGCTGAAGAGTCGGAGAGCGAGCGTGCGCTATACGTTGGTGGCAGCAGTGTGATCGACGCTCAGAGCCTGAGCCAGTTCAGCTACGTCGCCCTGGGGCATCTTCATCGACCCCAAACAATCGGTAGCGAACGCATCCAGTACTCAGGCTCGCTCCTCAAGTACTCGAAGTCAGAGGCTGATCATAAGAAGAGCGTGACGCTGATCGACCTGGACGCAGAGGGCAACGTTCAGACATCTAGAGTCCCAACGCCCATCCGAAGGGATCTGCGGGTCAAGCGGGGCCTCTTCGAGGAGTTGATGGCTCAAGATGACTCCCACTCTGAAGATTATCTCTTCTTCGAGCTGGAGAACCGGGATCCCATCAGTGAGGTCATGAATCGCCTCCGCGACAAGTATCCGAACGCGGTCCACCTCATGTACGTGGAGCGAGAGATTGAGACCGAGTTAGGGACCGCGCCCACACAGCATCATGAGGTCCGCATCGAGGACCATTTCTCTAGTTTCTTCGAGCAGGTGACGGGGGCTGCGCTCGAGGAGGATCAGAGGTCAGCGCTGATGACCGTGATCGCCGAGCTGGGTGACGCCGTGGAGCCGCCTTCATGAAGCCGGTCGTTCTAGATATCCAGGCCTTCATGCCTTACGCAAGTCGGCAAGTGATCGACTTTCGCGACCTCGGCGCCCAGCGCCTCATGATGATCGCGGGTGAGACAGGTGCAGGAAAGACGGCTGTCCTGGACGCGATGGCATATGGTCTATTCGGCGCATCCACCGGCGGAGGTCGCACCGAACTCTCCTATCGCAGTCATCACGCCTCGGAGGGGACGCTCACATACGTCAACTTTCAATTCGAGCTTCAAGGCCACGCATATCGAGCCGTCCGATATCCGCCCCAGCCCGGAAAGAGCCAAGGGGTCTACGAGCTTTGGAGACTGAGCGCGATCGACGATCCAGCAGGCGCCCTCCTAGCGAGCGGGAAGAGCAAGCTGAATAAGGCCATTCAGAAGCTTCTCGGATACAGCCTGAGTCAGTTTCGAAGCGTCGTGATGCTGCCCCAAGGACAGTTTCGTGAGTTCCTCTCGGCGAAGACCGATAAGAAGGCCGAGATTTTATCGAGCCTGTTTCGAACCTCACGCTATCAGCGTCTGCAGGATGAACTCTACACACGCTTTAAGAGGCTCGAGACTCAGCAGGCGGATACCCGCAAACAGGTCGAAGGTATCCTTGAGCGGGCAGAAGTCGATGACGAAGCACAGCTCATCGAAACGATCACTCACCTTAAGAACGAGGTCTCCGCGACCGAGCGGATCGTAAAGGGCCACGCGGAGAACACCGCGAAGCAACTCAAGCTGCACGAGGCCGCGCAAGCGCTCTTAGATAAGTTTGAACAACTTGACGCCACCCTGGTGACCATCGCGGAGATGGAGTCGCAGGCCTCTCAGCGGTCCGCCGATGAAGCCAAGCTCTCTCGGGCGCGGCAGGCGGCTCAAGTCTCGCCGGTCGAGAAGAACGTGAGTGACCGTCAAGCCGAGAGAGACTCAGCGAAAGAACGACTCCATCGAGCAGGCCAGGCTCTGCTCACCGCGCTGGAGGCAGAGAAGTTAGCGGTCTCCGCGCTCGACCGTGAGCTCGCGCTCGAGCCAAAGCGAGAGGCGATCCGTAAGGAGCTGCTCTCCATGGAGAGCATCAAGGCTCAGGTCGCGACACTACACACCCTCGTCACCGCTCGAGACGCGCTGCGGGAGACGTCATCGGCAGAGCGCGCCCGACAAAGAGAATGTGAACAGCGCCGAGAAGAGAACACCATCTTAGTGGGTGAGCTGACCGAAGCTTTGGCCAGTCAACGCATCGCAGCGGCTCAGCTTGGCTCAGCCAAAGCCGAATACAGCGAGAGCGCCGATCGCCTGTCTCGCCGGAACGCAATAGATGGGTTGAAGACTCAGGAGGAAAGAGCCCGACAGGTGGAGGCTCAGGCCGAGGCCCAAGTCACGGCTACCCAAGAGGCGTCTATTGTCGCCAAGGGGGAGTTTGACTCTCAATACCAGGCGCACCTCTCAGCCTACGCCGCCCAGCTCGCTGAGGGCCTAAACGATGGGGCCCCCTGCCCTGTCTGTGGCTCCCAAGACCATCCGGCGCCAGCGATGCCGGGAGAGGACGCACCCGACAAGGACTCCGTCGACGAGGCTCGAGGCGCCCTCTTGTCTGCGGAATCGGCCCAAGCCGATGCTCATGAAGCGTTGCGCTCAGCGCGAGCTGCGGCCGAGCCCATTCGCGCTGAGTTAACTGTCCTCCTAGAACAATTGGGCGTCGACGCGACGATACCCAAGAGTGACCTTGAGGCCACGATGAAGGAGAGAGAGAGCGCCCTCCAGGCTGCACAGAGCGCCCAGCGTGAGTTGCCTCAGATCGAGTCAGAGCTGAAGGCCGCGCAGGAGGCCGGCGTCTCGCTGGCTTCAGCGGCGAATGAGGCGATGACTCGCTATGAACTCGCCGAGCGAGAGCACCAAGCGAAGCAGACGCTCGTGAAAGAGAAAGAGTCCTCGATTCCTGAATCGCTCCGTGAGCCAGGCGCTCTTGACGCCCGTCTCAGCGTACAAACAGCAGAACTTCAATCCATGGAGAGTTCCCTCGCCTCCAAGCGCGAAGACGCGAAGAAAACAGGGGAGTCGTGCGCGGAGACCCGGAAAGAGGAGGCCAACTCGAAGGCCTCTCTGGAGCTCGCCACAGAGAAACACGCTGAGGCAGAAAAGACCCTGTTCGGGCGTCTCGCTGACGCCGGCTTCGCCGACACAGCCGATTACCGAAGCGCACAGTTAAGTTCAGAGCTCTGTGCAACCCTTGAACAAGAAGTGAAGGCCTATGACGAGCGCCTCAATCAGCTGCGCGGGCAGTTTAAACAGCTCGAGTCTCAGACCAATGAGCTAGCGCGGCCCGATATGGAAGAGATCACTCATGCATTGGCCGAGACCAAAGCCCTCGAAGCCGAGTCTCGTTCGAGCCTGGCAGAGCGACAGAAGGTTCTGAGTCCAAAAGAACAGGGCCTCGCGTCAATCAAGAGGCTAAAGACCGAGAGCGCAGACCGAGAGGCGACCTTCGGCGTGATGGCGAGTCTGGCTCGAGCTGCTCAAGGAAATAACGGATACAAACTCAAGTTTGAGCGCTACGTCCTCGCGGGACTCTTGGACGAGGTCCTCATTCATGCAAGCCGCCGGTTGAAAAAGATGTCGAGTGGGCGATACACCCTGCGTCGCGCCGACCCACATCGCGACAAAGAGAAGAAGGTTAAGATCGACCGGCGGTCGCAAGCTGGACTAGAGCTCGAGGTCGTGGACGCTTTCACCGGACGCGAGCGAGACGCGAATACGCTGTCAGGTGGGGAAGGGTTTCAAGCATCTTTGGCTCTCGCCCTTGGCCTCGCTGACGTGATTCAGGCTCAAGCAGGTGGCATCGAGTTGAGCGCGATGTTCATCGACGAGGGGTTCGGTACCCAGAGCGCCGAAGCACTCGACAGCGTGCTCGACACCCTCGTCGGCCTACAAGACTCAGGTCGACTGGTTGGCTTTATCAGCCACGTCGATGGCATGAAGGATCGCATCTCCGCCAAGCTCATGGTGCATAAGACATCAACGGGAAGTCACGCAAACTTTGTGCTGACATAGGCATCGACTCCTTCGGTTTGCCCATACAGAGAATCTCCAGTGAATGGCACGGGATTGCTGCAATCTCGGCCCTAACCGTGTACAGACGCCACACACAGCGCGTTGGAGCGACCCATTGACTGAACATAAACAAGAGACCGCTAAGCCTAAATTTGGGGAGATGGGCTTAGGAGAGCTTCTACTCAAATCACTAAACGAACTGGGCTATGAGACGCCGACACCGATTCAAGCACTCGCGATCCCGCACTTGGTAAAAGGCCGCGACATTATTGGTCAGGCCCAGACCGGAACAGGCAAGACCGCAGCCTTCGCGCTGCCGCTCCTAGACAAAGTCGAGATCGAGCACGTAAAGCCACAGCTGCTGGTTCTGGCGCCTACTCGGGAGTTGGCGCTGCAGGTGTGTGAAGCGATGAAGACCTATGCGCGTCACCTTAAGCGCCTGAAGGTCCTTCCGGTATACGGCGGCCAAGGCATGAGTGATCAGCTACGCGCGCTTCGTCGTGGGGTCCACGTGGTCGTGGGCACACCGGGCCGACTCCTGGACCACCTCAACCGGGGCACCCTGCAGTTGGATAGCATTAAAGCGCTGGTCCTTGATGAAGCCGACGAGATGCTCCGCATGGGGTTCGTCGAAGAGGTCGAAAAGATCATGGAGCAGATCCCGTCTGCTCGGCAGACAGCGCTGTTCTCAGCGACGATGCCCCCGCCTATCGCCAAGATCGCCAAGCGCTTTCTCAATGATCCCGTAGAGGTGCGTACCAAGAGTAAAGAGACAACCGTCGAATCCATCAGCCAGCAATACGTGATGGTGAGCGGCGAGAGAAAGAAGCTGGAGGCGCTCACGAGAATTCTTGAGATGGAGGACTTCGATGGAATGATCGTCTTTGTCCGCACGCGCGTCTCAACCGTAGATCTAGCCGAGAAGCTGGAGGCGCGGGGATACGGCGCTATGGCCCTCAATGGAGATATGAGCCAACAGCTGAGACAACGCACCGTCGACCGCTTCAAGAAGGGGCATTTCGATATCTTGGTCTGCACCGACGTAGCGGCCCGAGGGCTCGATGTGCCTCGAATCAGTCATGTCCTCAATTACGATATCCCCTTCGACACTGAGGTCTACGTCCACCGAATTGGGCGAACGGGTCGAGCAGGCCGCGAAGGTAAGGCCATCCTCTTCGCCGGCAAGCGAGAACGTAGAATGCTCCAGGCGATCGAGCGAGCGACGCGCAAAAAGATTGAGCGTCTCGCCCTCCCATCCGGCGCTCAGATCGGAGAGCGGCGGATCGCTCAATTTAAGGAACTGATCAACAAGACCATCGAAGCTCAAAAGCTGTCTTTCTTTAGAGACATCATCGAGAGCTACTGCGAAGAGTCTGGCGAGGACCCAGTGAACGCGGCCTCCGCATTAGCGTACCTGTACCAGAAAGATCGTCCATTCACGATCCAAGAGATGCAGATCGAAGACATGGACCGCAGCCGTGACAAAGAGGGGCAGAAGCCCCGACCCACTAAGAAGAAGAAGGGTCAAAACGCTGCGATGGCAGTCTATAGGATCGAGGTCGGCAGCGAACACGGTCTCGAGCCGAAGCATCTCGTTGGCGCGATCACCAACGAGATCGATCTGTCCAGCAAGTACATTGGGTCAATTCGTGTTGGGACCAAGCATACGACGGTGGAGCTACCATCTGGGATGCCCGCGGATGTACTGGGTTTCCTGAAGAACGTGCGTGTCTGTGGTCAAAGGCTCAATATGACTGTCCTCAGCGGTGGGGGCGGTCAACAGCGTTCTGGGAAGCGGCGTCCCCGTAGGGACTCGGAGCACTCAGGGCGTCCCGATAGAAAAAAACGGTCTAATGAGGCGCCTCACAAAAAGACACGAGACGGAGCCCACTCAGAAGACAAGAAGCCTAGACCTCAAGCGGAGTCAAACACGAAGGCGACGCCAAAACCTGTGGCAGAGGCTCAAGCTCGCCCCAAGTCAAAGGCGGAACCAAGGGCTAAGACTCCGGCGGCACCAAAGCCAAAGGCTAAGGCCGCACCAAAGCCAAAGGCTAAGGCCGCACCAAAGC
>CALELH010000638.1 GCA_937902595.1 uncultured Myxococcales bacterium | reverse complement strand
ATGGAGGCCCTGATATACTTGGTCGACACCCTCTTGCAGCGCTATTCAACCGGAGGATGGACAAGACACCCTTCTGAGACCATGCATGAGTTCCTCACCAGGATCACAGATGAGGACGCGCCGGGAATAGAGACCGCGGAGCGAGTCGTGAACGCATATGAAGCCGTGCGCTTCGCAGGCCTCGAAGTCGCTGATGAGACCATCGCGGATTTAACCAAAGAGGTCCGCGCTCTAAAGACCTCATCCTCTCCCTGAGCGGCAAGGTGCTTGGGTTCCCATGCCCAGCCTGTTAAGGATCTTGCCAGTGAAGGTATCAATCCACATCTTCGCTCTACCTGACCAGTCGAGCGAGGCCATGCGTATTCAAGAACACCTCGCCGAGTATGGGGTGGAGAGTACGACCTCGTCACAGCTAAGCGACGCGGACATGGTCATCGCTCTAGGGTCGGTGAGCGCGCCGGAGCTCGACGACGCCTTCCTGCGAGGCGCTGTGATACTGCCGGCTGCGTCCCTATCAATTCAGAAGATACTCAGCCTAGTTATCGCCTTCGTCGAGCCCAGCACTGGATTAACTCCACATCACGACAGTGAGTTCAGCGGCTCCGATGCTGGTCAACGCGGAGTAGTACGCATCGACGCGGTGATGGAGTCCATCGAAGACGCTCATCTACTCGAACGCCTCGCTGTTTTCTTGAGTACAACTCAACACATTTCGGCTCAGTTGATCCAGGCTGGACAGATGGCGGCTTGCCTCGCCGTGTGTCGACATGCGTCTCACTCTCTGCTGGATTTGCTGAGGGCTTCAGAGGCCGATGAGGAGGTCGCTGATGTTCTTCAGGCTATCGCTGAGGCAGTCTCAAACGCCCTATTGGACGTTGAAGAGGGCGGCCTTGAGCCCGGACCCGCAGTAGAGCGGCTGCTCGATTGCTTCCACCAACTGTCTCTAGGTCTCCAGACGGCGTCTGCGCTGATGATCATCGAGGAGACGTTCGAGGATCTGCACACCTCAGGCCGCGACCCCAGCGCGACTCTAATCCACGATGTGATTAAGCTCACGCTCACGCAATGCGAGGCGCTCAACGAGGATATGGCCTTCTCTTGGTGCGGCCATGTTTACCTTCTGGTCGCCAAGCATCTTCATCAGTTCCTTGGGTCTCCACGTACCAACGAGGAGTCGATCATCACCTTCGCCAGAGATCAATTAGCCCCGTTTAAAGACTTGGAAGAGGACAGCCTAGACTTGGACGCTGCAGCGATCGTTATGGCGCTCCACATGTCGCTCGTGGACATCCTCAAGTTCGCAGAGGATGAACGGCCCTGGGCCCACGACTCATAAAATGGGTCGCCTACGTGCATCGACGCTTTGATACGTTCCAGCTAGACATCAGGCAGATGATCTCAGATGCTTCTAAAGTGAACACTGAAGACCTAGAAGACGCGCTCGACGACCTCGCCCACGATCTGGGCAAGTACATTCACCTCCCCTTGTCTTTATTGCCTAACGAAGCGACAGACTCGGAGTTTAGAGCGGCTGCGGTTAAAGCCCTCCTTGAAACCAGGCGCGGTCCCAGCGGTACCCAATCAGCCCAGACGATCTGGAGTCAGTTTCGAGACGAAGTCGGGAATGAGCTTGAGGGTAAACCTGGTTGGACTGGGGTGGTACAGGCTGTTGACCACGCGCTCGCCTGGGCGAGCAAGATTAGAGTGACTGCACACGAGCTAGACAGGGCTGAGCTGATGAATGACTTAACTGCGGTGACTCCCGCCATCAGGACGCTAAGGAGCCAACTAGATGGCTGAATTACCGCAGCTCCTGCTGATCGATGATAACGAGGCCTACACGGACGCAATTCGGGAATATATGTCTGAGTATCAATTGGTGCTCGTCTCCGAATCACGCCATAGAGCCGAGGACGGCTTCGAGGCGCTCGACTTCCTTGATAAACATCATGACGCTGTCGATGTCGTTCTACTTGATATGCGCTTCGACTGGCCAGCCGAGCGCTTGCTCCCATTTCCAGAGGCCAACACCCTCAGACGTCAACAGCGATATCAAGGTGTGGCCATACTGAGAGCCCTACGAGAAAAGCACCCGCAACTTCCCGTGGTGGTTCTCACCGCCATGGATGATGTGTCCCTTGGGGATATTAATAACGAGCTCGAGGCCCTATCGCTCACATATATGCTCGAAGGAGATAGCCTAGACGCTCTAAGGATCCGCATTCACCACGCCCTATCGGAGTCAGAGCGTTCGCCAGAAGAGGGCGAAATCCTGTGGGGGCGGAACGCTAAGCTGAGGGGACTTCGACGTCGACTCTCAGTCCTAGCCCGCGGCGCGCTGCCGGTTGTTCTTGAGGGGGAAACAGGGACGGGGAAATCCTTTCTCGCTGAGCACTTCCTGCATAAACGTAGCGGCCGGTCCGGCCCCTTCGTGACCCTCGATCTTGCGACGGTACCGAGTGACCTCATCTCGGCTCACCTCTTTGGCGCGGTGCGCGGCGCCTACACAGGTGCTGTCGACCGAAAGGGCGTCTTCGAGCTCGCTCATCAAGGCACTCTGTTCATCGACGAGATTCAAAACATCCCACTGGAAGTACAAAAACAGCTTCTCCTGGTCTTACAAGATCAAAAGGTCCGGCCTCTTGGCTCGAATCGAGAGATCGCGGTCGACGTCAAAGTTATCGCCGCGAGCAATACATCCCTTGTCACCGCGGTACGAGAAGGTCGCTTCAGACCTGACCTATATATGCGTCTGTCTCCAGCGACCCGAGTCACTATGCCGCCGCTCCGTGATCGCCGCGAGGATTTGGCTTTCCTGATCACACAGATGGTCAGGAGAGTCAGTGACGCCCCAGACGTCACCCCGTTTCGACAGCAGTTTGCGGAGGCGATTAAGCTGAATACGGACGCAGCCGTTGAGCTGAGGCTCCCGGATCAGGAGAGCCGCCATGATGAGACGGTCATTGAGCTGACGATCCCCGGACCAGCTTGGCGAAGGCTGAACCGCCACCGATGGCCGGGCAACGTCAGAGAGCTCAGTATGGTGGTGCACAACATCGTCACATTCACCCTCGTCGAGGCCGTGGACGCTGCAGCCGGAGGCCTTCCCCTACGCAGTAATCGGCTCCAGATCGACGCAGGCCTAGTCAACGACCTCCTGTCGGGCATCGTCGAGGTGGATGGTCAAGAAGACCTCCCCATCAAAGATCCAGACCTCTTCCCCATCCGCCTCTCTCCACAGAAATCACTCAACGCGGTCTCCGTAGAATCGGAGCGCCAATACATGGAGGCGCTGTTCATTCAGACAGCTGGTAATCTTGAGGCGATGGCCGACCGACTCTTAGGAGATCCGGATCGCTCTAGGGCGGTCCGTCTCCGAATGAATCAACTGGGACTCAAGCTCAGGGAGCTTCGACGGGAATGATCCGCTGGCCGCTCACCCTCGCACTCATGTGGCCTTTGATGGCCGCGGGACAGGCGCCACCCTCAACTCAAGATGGCTTCATCAGCCCCGAACGTCGGCAGCGCATCGAAGCCTCCATCGCTCGGGCTGAGCTTCAAAGGCAGAAGGGTGACCTAGAGGCCGCGGAGCGTTCTCTACAGGACGCATATACTCTAGAACCAGACTATCCTCGCACGGTCCGCCACCTCGCCGCTCTCATGCTTGAGAGAAAGAACTACCCCGAGGCAGCCACGCTTTTTCGACACCTCATGAAGCTAAAGCCCACTGAAGCGGAAGCTGTCTTTGGCCTGATCGACGCGACGGCCCATCCAAACGCGACAGAGGAGAAGAATCGAGCTGCCCTCCGCCTCGCATCGAATATGACAAGAACAGGCAGCGCCCCTCAAGATGCTTGGCGACGCGTCGCTAGAATCCAAGGGTACCTAGGCTTGTATGAAGACGCAGAAGAGACATGGTCCCAGGTGAAGCGCATGGGTGAACTTGACGATAAAACTCGCCTGGATCTGTGCAACTTCTACAGACATCGTGAGGAAGAAGACAAGGCGATCACCTGCTACACAGCCTGCGCTCAGCGCAGCCCAGAGTGTAGCCGACGACTGTCAGAGATCACGCAAAGCCGAACGGGGGCGCGTACACGGCGAGCGGAGCGAGCGCGAATACGAACCGCCCAACTTAGACCAGAGCTGGCTCGGATTGACGCGCTCATGGAGCGCCTTCAGTTTCGAGTAGCCCAAACGGAGCTACTCAAGCTCAGTCAGCGTAACCCACTGGTACCAGGCGTATACAGTCGGCTCGGCGAGTGTGCGCGAAAGTTGGGCGATCGCTCTCGATCCGAGATGTCGTTTCTTCAAGCTGTGGGCCTCGGGTCCACAGCGGCGACAGATTACCTTAAGCTCGCCGAGCTCTACGAAGACGACGGTCGAACAGAGCTCTCCGCGTACTACTTCGAGCAGGCGCATCGATCCGCTCCGGACAACCTGAATGTTCAGATGAGATACACCCGCTCTCTCATCGCTCTCCAAGAATATGACTTAGCCTTTGCGCTCACCTCGGGCGCACTGAGTCGCGCCATCCCAGAGCCTCTAAAGTCCGAATTTTCGAAGCTTCATCAAAAGGTCTTGGAGCGTCGAAAAGGTCTCGCTCAGGTCCCCTCGACTACCTCTGTAGATTACACCTCATATCAAACCGCTAAGCGGATGCGCGACGGGGGGAACCCCGACGGCGCTCTCAAGGTTTTGAGCCGCGTCCCCATAGAGAGGCGCTCCGCACAGCATTGGGATCTTCTTGGGCAACTCTCAGAAGATGGACAAGACCTCAAGGGAGCCCTCGCTCATTATAGACGAGCTGTCGAACGGGACGGAACACGAGGTGACGTGCTCTTCCGAATCGCGAGCATCCATGGCTCTAGCGGGCGTCTTGACGATTGGCTGAAGGCGCTCCAGCTGGCTGAAAACCAGGGTTCAATCGACGCAGAGTTAGCGCTTCTTGAACACCGTATGAGACCTCACGAGGTGCTCGGAGAGGTCGGGGACATCTTCATGATTAGCCACTTAAGAGAGACCTCATCCAGGCTCAGCCAGGCGGGTTCGGAAGCCAGGTATGGGGCGGTGACTCACCAAACGAAGATCACTCTAATGCTCCGAGAGAGTCAGCGACGTGTACAGACCGTGTATGGGATCGGCGCTGGGTTCTGCTTAGTCTTTGTATTCCTCATGGGCATAGGGCTGCGGCGCCGCTACGGAGGCATCAGCGTCGAGTCACTCATTCAACATCGTCCCAGCGCTGGCCCCGAGGTGCAACGTGTGCTCTCGGCCATTAGACACGAGGTCCTAAAGCACAACACGACAGCGCTCACTGGGCTCGTCGAAGCACTTGAGCAAGGACATGATGTCTCGGAGCGCGCCGCTTGGCTTCATGAAAGCCTATTTGGTGGCGATGACTCAAATGAGCAGGCGGCATCCCTGAGACTGGACGACTATCTAGACCAACTCGTACGTGTCGGTCGAAGCCATGGTCACCGGCTCAACCTGAAGCATGGAGACCCCACCTTTGCTGCGCTCATCGCGGGGTTCAGTAGTCTCGATCGCCTCCTACGTCAGCTGTCCAAACTGCCCTCAGGCGCCGCTCCCTCAGGCAGGCTCGCCACCGAGCTTCGAGGGGCATGCGAAGAGATTAATGGCGTAGGGTATCGTGGAGTTGTTGCGGTCCTGGACATGCTCAAGGTCACCCTCGTTGATGCAGAGCTGCTCATAGACATATTTGACGGCATCCGCGGCGAACCGTCTCTTAGGGGCCACGACGTGAGGCCATTGCAGCTCCAGGTTCAGAGCGAGGCGCTCCCCTTCCAAGTGGCGGTGACCTTGCACGAGTTCGAAGACATCATCAGGAACCCTATGCGCAACGCCATTCAGGCGACTCAATCCTACCAGGACTCACCTGAGCCGGTCTTCATCGGACTCACCGTCGAGCGCCAGTTAGAGCCAATCACTGGCCTTATGTCGATCGCGCTCAAGATCAAAGATCGCTGCCCCATTCCGCTGGACCCGGAGATTCTCCACTCACAGGATGTAGAGCGAGGCCTCGGTCCGACCCT
>CALELH010000637.1 GCA_937902595.1 uncultured Myxococcales bacterium | reverse complement strand
TCACGCAATTGGACACTTGGATGATCGGGATCTCTTTGGCACTCGCCTGCTTATCGACGGTCTCTCTGAGCGGCCTAGCTGTGGGGATGGGCGCGATGTGGCCACAGTTTCATCTGGATAATCCAACGCGAATCGCTAGCGGCTTGGGCGGCGTCTTGTTCATGCTCATTGGACTCACTTATCTAGTCGCTGCGGGTGTTTTGTCGGCCTGGCCCATCGTCGCACTACGCGATTACATAGGAAGCGGTTACACCCCGCGAACGATTCGACTGGTACAAATTGGCTGCTGCCTCTTCGGACTCTTTGGTTTATCAGCGCTCACATATTGGCTGCCTATGCGCATCGGCGCTCGTCGTCTAGATGATGGCGCTTGAGTTTATCGAGACGGTCCAGATCGCTCACTGTATTAAAGAAATTGTGCTCAAACATCCCTGAGAATCAGGGCCCTCGCCCCACGTGATAACGCGATGCGTCAAAAAAAAGATCTGATCAGTTGACTTAATCTATCGATTGGTAGAATCTCCGGCGTGTAGCCGCTTCTGAACGAGTCTATTGATGATGTTTAGCGGTCGCTACTTGCTCTGTAGTTTTGTGTCTACCGGCTGTTCAGTTCGCACTTTTCGGCCTTCTTGGGGTCCTCGGTTTGGGGATCGCTCTGGTGACTTAACGCTTGAAGAGGGGGGTTCAAATGTCTCCAGTGAGTTTGCTTCGATTCTCAGTGATTGTTTCTTGCCTTGGGCTCTTGGTTGCTTGCCAGGATGCTGGAGATTCAGGAATCCTCGATTTGGCTACTGAGCGCGGGGTCTCGGCGCCAGCCAGCGGCCGAGACGCGGGCATGTACGGCGGAGGTGTTCCATTTATCGATACTGGCGTCGCCACAGGCAGTCAGGGAACGGATTTTGTGGAGGGCGCCCGCTGCTCGAGTGCAGCTCGGCGCCCCTGTGTCAACGAGTGTGGTGTGCAGAGCTGCTTGAACGGTCGTTGGACCACATGTCGCCGCTCAGTTGAAATGTGTAACGGGTACGATGATGACTGCGATGGCAACGCAGACGAGGCATATGCCATCGGGAGCGGGTGCACGAACCGGCAGGAAAATGGCTGTTTGGCTCCGGGGCAGCTGGTCTGTGACACAAACGGTAACGACGTTCTATGCGAGACTGAAGCCATGTCTCCAGGTGCGGAGATTTGTGACGGCGTGGACAATGACTGTGACGGTCGACCAGACGAAGATTTCCCCGAGCAGCGGTGCTGCACTGATGACTATCAGTGTCCCCCTGGCGCCACATGTACGGCGGGGCAATGTGTTGGAGGCAACACAGGCGGCAACTCAGGCGGTGGACTCGGTGGCAACTCAGGAGCGTCCCAAGGTGAAGCGTGTCAAAATACACTAGACTGCTCTTTCGGGCTCGCGTGTTCATCAAACATCTGTGAGCCCGTCTGCTTCTCGACATCCGACTGCGCATCTGGGCTCACCTGTGCATGTGCGGCGAGCACACCTGATTGCTTCTTTACGGCCTGCATCAACCCCAACAACGCTGCCCCAGCTCGCGAGAACAACGCAAACCGCCGGGGTGGTGGTGGGGCTGGCTCACCTGGACGTGGGGCGGGCTCACCTCAGGACAACGGTGGATCACCACAGGAGAACCCCCGTGATCAAGCGGCGAGCGTGAGCTGCCGTAACGCGACGGAGCTAGACGCCTTCGGACGGTACTCAGACTCCAATCGTGGGGCTGCGAACGAGCTTGTCTCAAGTTGCGGTGACCCAGCCGGTGGGCCAGAGCGGGTGTATTCCTTCGCGTTAGAGCAAGCGGGCGAGGTCATTCTCGATACGACTGGTTCAACCTTTGACACCGTTCTCGCTGTGCGGACTGACTGTGATGAGCTCGGCACTGAGATGCTGTGCGACGATGATGGAGGCGAGCGCCTACAGTCTCGGCTCCAGTTTCAGGCCGCGGCTCAGACACGTTACTTTGTGATTGTGCAGGGATACGACCAGAACCGAACCGGTCAGATCTC
This sequence comes from uncultured Myxococcales bacterium, assembly GCA_937902595.1. GTDB lineage: Bacteria > Myxococcota_A > Bradymonadia > UBA7976 > UBA1532 > UBA1532. Next base: position 3,492 of record CALELH010000637.1, on the reverse strand, counting down.
TTTGGCGTTCTCTATCGCTAATTAAGTCCTGGTGGGCACCGCCCACTTCAGGGCGGCATTAGTCAGAGCGTGAGTCTCTAGTAGCCTTGACCACCGCGAGCGCCGGTCACGATCGCCACGCTTGCGGAGGCTCCCAGTCGGTTAGCTCCGGCTTCGATCATCGCCTGAGCGTCCTCCTTACTTCGAACGCCGCCCGAGGCCTTCACTCCCATCTCATCGCCGACGATGCTCCGCATCAGCGCCACATCCTCAGCGGTGGCACCGCCACCACCGAAGCCTGTGCTCGTCTTTACGAAAGCTGCGCCGGCGGCCTTCGACAGTACGCAGCCCATAACCTTCTCATCATGGCTGAGTTTACTCGTCTCGAGGATGACCTTTACGCCGATGGGATCTGCCGCTTCGACGACTGCCTTAATATCTTGCAGCACAAGCGCGTAGTCACCGCTCTTGAGCGCCCCGATATTGAGGACCATATCGATTTCACCTGCACCACAGCGAATCGCTTCCCGCGTCTCATAAGCCTTTGAACGTGGGTTCATAGCTCCAAGGGGAAAGCCGACCACTGCACAAACAGGGACGTTGCTGCCTTTGAGATACTGCGTCATGAGGCGAACGTTGACTGAGTTCACACACACGGTCGCGAAGTTATACTGCCGCGCTTCTTCGGCGAGCTCGCGAAGTTGGTCCCGAGTCGCCTCTGGTTTGAGCAGCGTGTGATCGATATACCCGGCGAGTTCACTAAGTACCTTGCCGGACCCGGCTCGGGCACCGACTCTTACAGCGCCAAAGTTGACGATAGTGCGCGCGTCTTGTGTCCGTTGAACGGCGCACATACCACACTCATAGCAGTCGCCATTCTCGGTATCGCATGAGGCATGCTGTCCCTGAGACCCGCCCGAATTCGTTGGGTTTGGTTGGCCATGGCTATGGCCGTGGTGCGCGCGAGTGTAACCGGGCCCGTCTCCGCCCGCCATGAGTCGAGCGCGGACACGATTAGCAATCAGCTCTATCAGTTCTTCGTCTCCCATGGCGTGGATGGTATCGCGGGTGTTCAATAATCGCTAGCCCCAAGCGACAGTTGGTGAGATCTCTTTGCGCTTGTCGCTGATGTTAGAATCGTGGCTTCGCGAAGATGAGTGGGTACTCAATATCGATAGGCTCACCACGGAACTGCGGGAATCGCCAACGCCGAACGAGCGCGTCGAGACAAGACTTGAGTACGGTCCCATCGTATTTCTTGCCAATAGATACGTTGCTGGTACGACCGGAGGGCCGGATACGAAACTTAAGCATTAGGCGGCTGTCTCTAAGCGGCTCTCGCTTGAGCTGCCTCTGATAGCAGCCGTTGAGGCCTTTCTTATACTGAGCGATCACCTTCACAACCTCGGCTTGATTCAAGCCGTCGGTCAATCCAGCCGATCTGCTATCCTCTTTCTCCTTCCCAGCGGTGTCAGGCAGCAATGAGCTTGGACCAGGGCCGCCGCTGAAAAGAGAGCTTCGACTCGCGGGTGTTCGAGCCTTAGCTTTCTTCTTGTTCTTGCCCGCCAGTAGATTTGATTTTGTAGGCTTCTTTTGCTTCGCGTTGTCGCCGCGGCGACGTTTCTTTCGCTTCGAGCTTTTCTCTGAGCTCTTGTCCGAACCCTGCTCCGAGGCTTTCTTCGAGGACTTCTGTGAACCCTTTTCTGAGGTCTTCTCCCGGGTCTTAGACTTTGCTTTGTCTTCTTGGTCGGTCTTGGTGATCAAGGCCTTCGCCGCGTCGGGAGCTCTGAGTCCATCCGCGTCCGTTGGGCTCGCGTCCTGAACAGTCGCATCGACAGCGACCGGAGCTACTTTAGTTTTCTCCGGAATCGACTGCGTACTGACGACCAGCGTCTTTTCAGGCTTCGCAGCGGGCGTCTCTTCCGCGCCCCTTAGGCCAAACCAGACCGCACAGAACATCGCCGCGGCGCCAATGATTGATGCGGCGACCACTAGGCCGACAGACGTCTTCTTTTCCCTGTGAACGGGGAGAGTAGACATCGCCGCCGGACTCGAAGCTGGCTGCGCAGCGTCATGATCTGCCGGTGGGGGCGTCGCTGGATGTGCTTCGGCATCTTGAGCGGAGCTGTCCTCTGATCTCTCGGCGTCAGGCTGAGCCAGAGCGTCTTCGCTGGGAATGATCCGCTGTGTCGGAATGTCCACAACCGGGAGTGGGCGTGCCTCGACGCTCTCTCTTTGAATGCTTGGTTGTGCCGTGTCACTTATAGGTAGAGTTAGACCCGCCTGTTGCTCCGGTGGCCTCTCAGACGGTGTGGTTGGCCTGTCAACCGGCACATGGGGAACGACAGGCTCAGCCCCTGTGTCTGCTAGAGCGAAGTCTTCGTCGTAATCGGCCTTCGCCTCTTCGTTTGTTGCGGAGATGAGGTCGCTCACGAACGACGCCCCATCCTCCATCAGCGTCTCGCCCTCCTCCTCCATGTCGCTCAAGAAGTCTGAGCTCGGGGAGGGCTTTCCTCCAGGAGAGCCGTAAGCCAGAGTAGCGCTGTCTCCTATGGCCTTTTGCTCGGCGTCTGTTTGATCGAGTGTTGGACGGCCAAGCTCTGGGCTCTCTTGCTCGGCTTCGTCGTCGTCCCCGCCGCTCTCGTACTCTTCAACCGCTTCAAAGTGCGGGAGATGTGCCGCCGCTGATGGATCCTCGTTCGTCTCGTTCATCGAGAGGTCGGGTCCCATAATCGCTGAGTCGCCAAGCTCTTCTACAGGCGGTTCGATGACATCTGGAGCCACTGATGGCATAGGAGGTAGCGGCGGAGGCATCGCATGCTTGGCCGGTGTAAACAGAGAAGAGAGGGCGGCGACGGTGCTCGCCTCTTCCCAGCCAGACATACTCTCGTTCCAGACTAGGTCCTGTGCTGAGAGTTGTTCTTCCTGAATTAATTCCTGAACGCGCTCGACGGGCATTGGCCCATGTTGTTGGCCCCCAATCGCTACGTACCATTCGATCTCAGGCTGACTCTCAAGAGCGGCGGCCATTGATACGACGGATTCATCTAGGCGATCAGATCCGCGCACGACCATGACGAATTTACAGACCTTACAGCGGATCTTGAGGATCTTCCGTTCGACTTTTTCGTCGGCGATCGAGTAGCGCGTTCCGCACTGGTCGCAGGTAAATTTCATGGTGTCTAAATGTCCGTCATCATCTGCTTTACCGGGGCCGCACTCTATCAACCTCAGGGCACAGCGGCAATCTCAGTTAACATTTGATGTTACGTTGATCGTTCGATCCGCTTGACTCCTTGGGGTGCAGATCAATAGGATTCGCCGGTCGTACAGGTTAAACTCGATGAGTTTGGGTGAATTTATCTAGGTGGAGGTGATGATGCGTCGCGTTGTTTGTGTTGGTTTGGTGGGCTTAGCGCTCACCGCATTTGGTTGTCAAAAGGATGCGGAGAAGACGCCGACCTCTCCAGCTGTATCGAATCCGGGTGCAGGTGGCCAAGTGGGCGTTGAGTG
>CALELH010000636.1 GCA_937902595.1 uncultured Myxococcales bacterium | reverse complement strand
GGAATTTGGGCCAGCCGCTCTTGTCCCATTTGGTCAAATCCCTTAGGGACGCAGGATCGGTGGCGCCCCCGATAACTTTGGAGTCGTCTTCATCAAGCATCTCAAAGCCCACGATGGCGCCCGGCTTCAGTTGGGAGATGATCCAGGCTTGGATTCGGTGATGGTCCGGATGGTCATGTCGCTCGCCAAGCAGCAGCGGAGAGGCCCCACCAAGGGCGGTCGCGACCTCCCTCGGGGTCACAAACCTCTCAGCCTCCGATGACCAGACCTGGCCTACGAGGGGGTGGTCAGCGTAGATGCTTGTAGACCACTCGGTGAGCCCGCCTTGGAGAGAGGACTGTTGAGCGCCCTTGGGCGTCGCTCCGCATCCTAGATTGGCGGCGCTCATAGCCAGCGCGAGGAGCATCCAGAGAGAGCGAATTACATCGGACATGAGCACCTGAGTTCAGAGCGGTTTTCTGACGCAGAGAGCATAGATACCCATCACCAAAAGAGTCAATCGGGAGTTCATCTCGAGGCGTATAGTTCGCTGATCCGTGCTGGGTACGGGAAAGTGTACTTATTTGCGTGCTTATGTAAGTTATCGGCGGCTAGAGGATGCTGTTGGGGATCATGCGTTGGAGACAGACCTTGAAGCGGCGCCACCATCCGGCCTGCGAATCCGGGTTCTGAGCCTTGGTGGTCCTCCAGGCGTTCTCGGGGAGCATGTCTCTCTGGAGCTGCTGCCCAGTGAGGCGAGCGAGATCCGCGTCGCGGACAATGGTGACCCCCTCGGTGTTTAAGTTCGCTGAGCGAGGATCGAGATTAAAGGTACCGACCATGAGGGTCTCACCATCAACGACCATGGTCTTTGCGTGCAGACCGTAAGCTGCCTTGGGGTACTTGGGTCCAGTCATGAGCTCGTGGCGGATGTTCGCATCTGGACGAAACTCGTAGAGCTTCACTCCCGTATCGAGGACGTCGTCGCGGACGCTCTGGTATCCAGCGAAGGCGGCGAGGCCATCTGTTGAGACTATGGAGTTCGTGAGGATGCGGACATCGACCCCTCGCTTGACGGCGTCCCGTAGAAGGCCCAGACCCAAGTCGGTGACGATCAGGTAGGGCGTCTCCATGAACAGGGTCTTTTGTGCGCTGTTGACTAGCTCTATGAGCGCTGTGGTCGTGGTGCCTCCGCCTCCGAGCGAGGTCCGCTCGTTATTCTTACCTGGAGGGTCCGAGACGTAGCGGACGTCGTTGACCCACTTGAGCTTCCCATCGGCCGCTAGCGTCTGAAACGTCTGAGGTGCCTGTTCGATACGCTGCCTAAACGAGGGCAGGAAACGCTCGGGGTCGCAGGCGTATTGATGCATCTTTCTCCAGACGACCTCTGGTTTTGCTGGATCCTCTGGCACGAGCACCCGCTCGAGTGGAACAGAGAGCGTGTCGGCCCAGAAGGTGTTGAATGAGGACTGCAACTGGCTGGTCGCCCCCCCCATGAGGAGCAGGTCACGATCGCGAAAGTTATATTGCTCATGGAAGTCGTAATACTCGGCGCCGACGTTTCGGCCTCCAGTGATCGCCATGGTCTGGTCCACGATGAACGTCTTGTTATGCATCCTTTGATTGACGCCGCGGAAGTCGGTGACCACCGCGTTGATGATGTCGCTCAGCCCTTTCCCGATGTTTACGTTTGGGTTGTAGACGCGCACCTCAAGGTTAGGATGGGCGTTGACGGCGAGGAGGATCTCAGCGTCTCCGTGAGCCAGCACATCATCCACGATCAGACGCACTTTGACCCCACGCTCTGCGGCCAGCAAGAGACGCTCGGTGGCGATCAAGCCGACGTTGTCCGCTGAGAAGATGAAGTACTGTGCGTCGATGGTCTTGGCCGCGTTGTCCGTCAACCAGGCGCGGGCGACGAGGGCGCCGGCGCCGTCCTCCAAGGCATAGACACCGGTCTTGCCTTCGCCCATCGACGCCGCGTAGGGCTCAAGCGCGGTCTGCAGTTGGGAGGGCCCTACGGGCGCGACCGACTGGCAGAATGGTTGGTCTGGGCTCGCCTTATGAGTGAGCAGGTCCGTCAGGGTCGACTGATGAGCGCAGCCGCTCAGCAGGGCGAGCGCCAGTAAAAAAGACAGCGCCAAGCATCGGTAATTTGAGTTCAAAAGTCTCTCCCAGGGTCGAGGGGCGTGGGCACTATAACACCCACTCTTAGACTCGGCTACCGGACCCCTGGTGGCTTGTCATCAACGGTCACCTCTCCAGCCTCCAGCAGAAAGTAGAAGATCGTGTTGGGTCCGCAATGGGTCAGGCCGCGGTGCAAGAGGTGTTGGCGATCCAGGTAGGGCAGGGGGCGCAAGGAGCGCAGCCACAGACCCCAGCTTCCGTGCTCTTCAGTCATGGCTATGAAGTGGCGCGCGTTGTCTATGGTCGCCCTGATCTTTAATCGGTGCCTCACGATGCCCGCGTCGCTTCGCAGGCGCGCGACGTCGTCTTCATCAAAGGCGGCCACTCTGGCGGGGTCGAAGCCGCGGAACGCGACCTCGAAGGCAGGCCACTTCTGATCCACCAAGGCCTTATTGAACCCGGAGTGAAAGAGCTTACGGGTCAGTAAGGCGAGATACTGCGCGTCGGTGGGATTCATCCCTAGG
>CALELH010000635.1 GCA_937902595.1 uncultured Myxococcales bacterium | reverse complement strand
GAATGGAGTAGAGCGATGAGCGCAGCAGCCGTAGCGGAAGAGATGACCACTGAAGAGCTTGGATTGGACGCTCTTGATAGCCTGCCACTCGATACACGCTTTACCCTCGGTGACGAGATCACCCCCTTGCAAGAGGCCTTCCTCGATCGTCATGGCTTCCTCATCTTTGGTAGTGTCGCATCCCAGGACGAGGTATCGCGCATCAACGCAGAGGTTGATCGGATTGAGTCTGAGTGGGTCGAAGCGGGTGAGACCTCCATCAACGGCGTCCCCATCTTCCAGGGACTCGGCCTTGAGAATCGACCCATGATGCAGAGGATCCCCTTCACCTCGTGCTATTCGGATTACATTCGTGGGTTCATTCGAAGTGATCGTTTCGAGGCGGTGCGACGGCTCATCGGCGAAGAGACCCGCATCGGTGACAACGAGAAGGATGGCTGCGTTGTAAACACCTACATCAATGTGCCGGGAAGCGTGTACCCACGACTGGGTTGGCACACCGACGGCCTCCGTGATCTTTTCTATCTGCGGATGCCCAAGCGAATGCTCAACGTCGGGATACACTTAACGGACTGTCCAACGGAGAACGGTGGCCTAAGGCTCATACCGGGTACACATCACCAGGGCCTCTTCGGTATGTGCTTCCATAAGATGCACTTCATCGACCATCGCCCCGATCCCAAGGAGCTCTGCGTCGAGACTCGGGCGGGTGATCTGACGATTCATGATGGCCGTCTCTGGCATCGAGTGGAGCGCTCACCACACACGGGCGCCGCGAGCATTCGAAGGAGTATGTACGTGCCCTATCTCACAGATGAATACCAACCGAAGAGCGAGTCGAGTTCAACGCCTGTCTACCATCACCTGGGTACGATCGCCCGCAAGCTCAAGCTCTGGCGCAACCGGGACTGAAAGACTAGAACCGCGTCGTCAAGCCCAGCGCGCCGCCATAGAGAAGCTCGGTCGCCGTACGATCCACGTCATTGACGAACACCGCCGCTGCTTCTCCAGGTAGGAACACCAAGGCGTTAAGATAGACCGTGGTGCTCGAACTCAACTCGAAGCGATTCAACACGCTGACCTCGGCGCCTACGAAACGCGCGTCGAAGGCGCGGTTTGGATTGAGGTTCGTCGCACCAGCGAGGACCAATCGTGGCTTATAGATGGACGTCACTTCATATCCCAAAGAGACATCATAGAGCGTTAGACCTGCTGGATTAACGGCGAATGGTCCCCATTGAGTACCGATTCTCTCATCGAGGTTGTCGTAGCGATCACGCTGCTCATCCTCGGACAAGAGGACGCTTGGGCTACGATTCTTTCCGGCACCGAAGAAGGCGCCCTGTGCATCGTTGCCATCATCATCATCGTCGGGAGAGAGCGCGACTAGGTTAAGACCCCAGTTGAGCTTGCCGATCCGCTGGCGTGTCCCCAGCTGCACGGCGTAGGCGGCGATAGTCTGGTCACCTCCACCGACGGCCGCGCCTGTCCATATCCCATACTGACCAACGACGTGGGCCCAAGCTTGGTAGGTATCACTGTCCACTCGAACACCAGCCACCGCGGTGTTGAGCTGAAGCGGCCGGTCGATGCTGCGATTGTCCAAGAGGCTGTATAGCGCCGCGTCGACCTGAATCTTAGTGGAGATCAACCGTCGGTAGGTGACACCCGCGAGGGCGCTGTCGGTGACAAAGTTGTCGCTACGGATATCAAGACCCTCATAGGTCGTGTCAGCCAGTTGGCCCACGATCAACGTAAGACGCGAGGTCTGCGGACCAAAACCGAGGGTCACCGCGCCTGTCGAGTTATCGAGGAAGAGGCCGCTGGGATCCACCAGCTCCTGATAGCCAGCGGTGATGCTTACGCTGTCACCAGACCAGGCGGCGTAGAGCGCCTTATGCCGCGCCATCAGCCCCGCGGCGTCAGATCCACCAAACTGGTTTGGTTGGCCCGGATTATTGCGGCTCCAAGCGTTCCAGCCAAGCTCGAGCCCGTAGACGATGCGGGCTCGCCCCGGCACGTCGATGCTCACCCTGGGCGCGAAGAAGGTCGCCGCCTGACCCTCAGTCTGACCATCCACATCATAGTATCGATCCGTCGGATCAAAGTCGGAGTCATTCCGAAGATGCAATTGGGTCGTCAGTCGGCCCTCGAGAGAGACCTTCGTCTCATCAGCCATAGCAGGCCCGGAGGCCAAGAAGGCGACGAAGAGACAGCTGAGGAATGTCGTGATCACAGTAGAGCGCTTCATCGGAGCACCTCCCCACCGGTCAGAGTGGAGTCGCCGGCCCCAACAAGGGCAGACTCTCCGTTAAAGAAATAGGACCAACCGAGCGCCTCGCGGTCACCCAGATGTGGTTCGATACGCACCTTGTGGATCGTGTCTGGCTCATCCCTGGAGGGGTACCAATAGAGGACCTGCCGGTCATGATCGTAATAGGCGTTCCCATCGGATAACCAGACGTAAAAGCCATCGCCATACACCCGAGACGGGACGTAGATCTCCGTAGGCGCCTTAGACTCTCGTCGCTCCATAGACATCTCGTACAAGCCGGTGGGCCGGGGCTTTCCAGACTCGGGGTCCCAGAAGTGGTACTGGCTCACAAACCGCTGTTTGATCACCTTACCGCTGCTGCTTCGAGCGTAGGTCCGAACATACGCCGGCCAGGCTCTAGGCTCTCCGTCCGGTCCGATGATTGAGAAGTCCTCGTGATTCCAATCCTCGCCGTACTTCGCGCTGTTATTGGCCGAGAAACACCAGACCATGTTCCCGATGCCAAGCTCCTCGAAAGCTTCGTAATAGCTGTTGAGGACATGGGCGGCCAGGTCGTTATCGATCTCAGGATCGAGGTTGGGATCCGTGAGGCCAAGACTAAAGTAGGTTCCAAACTCGCCGTAGACGACTGGGATATTTCCAAGCCACTCGGGCGCCTCTTCCACATGATGCCGGAGGGGCCCCGTGAAATCACGATAGAGGAACTCGTCGGCGTTGAATCGACGAGGTTTCGAGTTGATGCCAAAGTTTGGATAGATGTCAGGGTACCAGTGAGGTGCATAGACGAGCTGACGAATCCCCTTCGGGCGAGTCAACGGCTGGTCCCAGAAACGCATTGGTCCAGTCAACAAACGGAGGCTCGTTGGTGGCTCAAACCAGATGATCGCGTTCGGGTCTTCCTCCTGAATCGCTCGACCAACCCGCTCGAAGAAAGGCTGGAGGTGCTCCTCTTCGAAGCCGAAGTTCATTCCGAAGGCCGCACCTCCGTCGACCTCGGAGAGACCCCACTGATACATGGTGTGTGGGTGAGCGTCCGTTGGCAGTAATTGCATGCTCCGCACAGCTGCGAAGATCTCTCCACCCAAGTCCTCACCCAAGAGAGAGATCACGAACTCCTCAATGCGGTTGCCATGAGTGATGAGGGCGTTCGACGCCGCCGGCGATGAACCGAGGGTGCGACACCAGAGCGTGTCACCGGACGCGCTATTGCTCGCGACCAGGCCTCGCTCATCGACACACTCGTAGATGTCTGGAGCGCGCTCGACGAGACGCATGTACGCGTCCTCAGGAAGCTCTCCGTCCTCAACGAGCTCAGCGGGTAAGCACCCGGGCCACTCGTCGCTGCCTGGTGTACATCCAGATGGGAGCACGCAGTCGATGGGTGCTTCACACTCATCGGGGAGCCCAACTAGGTCCTTGAAGAACCCACCAATCGCCATCATTAAAAACACACCGACAGGCTCATTCATGACGTCATAACCAATGACGTTATCGTAGGCCTTGGAGCGCTTCACGAGCTCCAAGAACGCAAAGGTATACTTGTCCTGGAGGTACTCCTTGAGATCGGGTGCCTCGCTGTTGCTGGCGACATCCCGCCGCTTCGTGACGCCGTCATCGTCAACGACCAAATTAGGGAACGCGATATCGCCAGCGAAGAGCGCAGCGAAGCAGCGGTCAACATCCATCGAGATAGCCCCGGCAGCGACCCACGGCGTCAACGGTAAGATGTCGCTCGTCTCATTGACTTCGAAGCGACGCTCAGGTCGATTGAGCAGGATGTCAGGTAACCACGCTGGAGCCGTCCCCCCTGGATCAAAACGACTGAGCAGCGCGTTCAAGTTGCCCAGGATCTCGACGTTCGTGGAGCCGTCCCGGTTGGTCAACTGTCCGATGCCGCGAAACATCCCCCAGTATGGAGAGTCCATCTTCTTCTCTGGGAGGCAGGTCTGTACAACCCAGCGCGGCGCGCCATGCCCTCTAACCCAGTCCGTATAAGGCGGGAATAGGGACAAGACGGTGTGGTCGAGGGTCCCTGGCAGTGCCTGCTTCAACTCCCCCGCCTCGATGTAGCTCGGGCTCTCATTGTAGAGGTTCATGATGTGACGGCTGAAGATGTCCTGGTGCATGTCCACCAATACGTAGATTCCGTGCTCCTTGGCCTTCACGATGAGCTGCTCGTAGTAGTCCAGGTACTTAAGGTCATAACAATCATCGGTGTATCGGTCGCTCTCACGACACAGCGAACTGCCGGGCTTGTAGGGCTGAATTGACTCCCAATTCGTGATGAGTCGGACCGAATTAAAGCCCAAGGACTCCATCTGCCCAAACCACTTGTCAGCCTCCTCAATAGGAAACGGGCTCCCATCGTAATTAACGAAGCATGTGTCCGTCTCAAAACACGGGCGCCCATCGGGCCCCGCTTCGTAGCAGTCATTAGGGATCGGCACCCCTGAGAGACACTCCGGCCGGCTTGTGTCGATGGGATACCGAGACGGCCGCGTCCGCTCGCCGGCAGGCGCGCCCTCTTCAGGCATCGCGGCGACAAGGTGGACCTCCGTGGGCGGCGCCTTATGGGAGCCGCTCACGTTGATACCCCGGATCTGAACATAACGACCCTGAGCGTCCAGTAAGTGAGGGCGCTGATGGGTCACGGTACCCTCGCGATCCACTCGGGGCGTCTCCGTCGTCGGCGTCGTTACCCGAGAGGTGGACAGCTCGCGCAAGGCGTCGAACTCAGGAGTCTCGCCAGTGCAGCCAAGAAAGAGGCTCAGCACGCAGAGGGGTGACAGTTTAATGAGGTTCATCTTCACTCCGATCTTGAAGGCTCGCGACCACGATGATCTTCGGTGGCCAGTGGTAGCTGATGTTACCCACGTTAGGCAAGGCATATGCCAATTCCTTACGTTCGTTAGATTTAAGGCCCACCCATCAGCATAAGCAACTGTAATTAATAAACATCCACCTCTTAAGAACGGCGAACCAGTCCCACGTCCTGTTCATCGTAACTGGGGACTATTGACCCAAATACCGTAAGAGAAGAGCCACAGGTGGTCAGTTCAGACCCCAAAGAGCCCCTTCAAGATGAGCGGCGTACGATGGTCATATACGAACTCGACTCCGATAAGTTACGGATCCATCTGAAACTACGAATCAGTCCCAGCGCCCGGATCTACGTCTTGAGCTTAGATACGGTGTTCGCTACATCTGTCTTCATACAATTAGGAGGAAGACGCTCATGTTTACGGGGATCGTCACGGCTCGTGGAGGAGTCCAAAGCGCAGAGATCGAGTCCGGCGTCATGCGACTGACCGTGGGCTGCCCCGAAGGGTACACAGAGGGTCTGGCTCGCGGCGCGAGCGTCGCCATCAATGGTGTGTGTCTGACCGCCATTGAGTGGACCCAAGATCGCATCTCCTTCGACGTGATCGACGAGAGCCTAAGGCGCTCAAACCTGGGGTCGCTCCAGCGCGGTGATCTCGTCAACCTGGAGCGAGCTGCCCGCTTCGGAGACGAGATCGGTGGTCACCTTCTTTCGGGTCATGTGCACACCCAGGCCGAGCTACTCACGGTCCAAACCAACGCCGAAAACGTCGCTATGCAGTTGAGAGTCGCTGACAAATGGAGCCCATACGTCATCAGTAAGGGCTACATCGCCATCAACGGCTGTAGCCTGACCATCGGCGCCGTCGACGGCGGAGACTTCTGGCTACACCTGATTCCAGAGACCCTCCGCGTTACAAACCTCAGTGAGTGTTCGGTTGGGAGCCAACTCAACGTAGAGATCGATCACCAAACACAGGTGATCGTCGAGACAGTCGAGCGATACCTCGCGAAGAGATAAGCGCCCTGTTAGAGCGCTCCATCGCAGGAGACGTCGCCGGGATCACACTCAAGCACCGTGAACAAGTATTTCCCAGCGAACTCGACGCCACCACTGTTCGTGAAGGTGTCGAGGACAAAATGGTAGACGCCGGGCTCAAGAGTCACCTCAAGGTGTGTGTGATCGCGAGCGAGACACCCCTCTCCTTGCCCGGATTCATCGAGGATATGTAGATCGATGTCGACCTCACCTTGGTCCAAAACGATGGCCCGCAGCTTAACGGTCTCGTCCGTCTCATAGCGGTAGACATACTCGGGACCACTCTCATTCGTGTCCGTGCAGGATGGGTAGACATCATGTCTTCTGAGGTCTGAAGAGCGCGTGTCGCGGAGGTCAGCGAAGGGCAACGCGTCGATAAGAAAGGGATCCTCGTAGTTTCCCTCCCCGTTCAGCCGTGGAGCCACCGCGTCGCTCTCTTGCTCATCATCCCGTGCATGGCGCACTCGATGGAGAGACTCCAGCGCGATCAGGTTGCGAACGTTGTAGCCATACTCGAGGCCTCCCGGCGTCAGGACGCAGGGCCCCCCCCTGTATCCGTTGAGATGGATCCCATCACCGGCGAGTCCATAACCATCGAGTTCGTAGGTCGCGTGGTGCAGATCGAGAAAAGGGATCTGATGGCCTTGGGCCATACCGCGTATCACCGCGTTATAGGCACCAACCCAGAGGTCCGCTGACGGACGGTCAGCTCGCGGTGAGATGCCCGTGAGGATTGGAATAATCCCCTGCCCAATGAGCTCGTCTACGAGGGTCATCATGCTGTCATGAAAGCCATGCATCGCGCTCATATAGGTCGAGCCAAGACCCATATCGTTCGTCCCATAATGAACGAAGGCGACGCTGGGTGAGATGGCCGCGATCTCTTCGTCCATGGGAGAGGGGTCACCCCCAACAGCCCAACGCGCGCTGTGTCCGCTGCGCGCTGCGAGGGTGCGCCGATCGAAGGAGGTGTCTCCTGCGGCGTCTCCCCCCAAGAAATAATCAAGAGTGGGCTCCAAATGTCCATATGCGCCGAGATCAACACCGTCACCAGCAAAACAGGCAAGGGTGCTTCGGCTCACGGTG
>CALELH010000634.1 GCA_937902595.1 uncultured Myxococcales bacterium | reverse complement strand
TTAAATTTGATTGTTGAGGCTGTCAATGATACTCCGCTATTTAATGATGAAAATTATTATATGCAAGAAGATGGACTTTATATAGATGTATTTACAGGTTTATCAGTTACTAGTAATTTAATTATTGATTTAAGTACATTGGGATATGATCCAGATGATTTAGAATTATCTTATTCAATTGAAACAGAGCCCATGAATGCTACGAGAAAGGCCATCGTACCCGCTAGCCCTAGGAACTTTCCTACCAGGAATTGCCACCGATAGATCGGCTTCGGCATGATGGTGTAGATGGTCTTCCGCTCGAGCTCTTTGTAGACCAGGTTAACGCCCGTAAAGATGGCGATGAAGACAGACGCGGTGGAGACAAGGAAGAGCCCTACGTCCTTCATCAGACGCACTTCCTCGTGAAGCGAGGCAGAACTCAGCGCCATCGTGATCCCAAGCATGACCAAGGTAAAGAAGATCAGACTGGCGAAGATGCGATTTCTAATGGCCTCACGAATCGTGTTCTGGGCGATAGCGAAGATCTGAGTCATGGCTCAACCTCGCGAGTCGCCTCAGCGACGAAGATTTCTTCCAATGACTTACGATGAGGAGTGACATTTTCTATGTGTCCGCCCGAATCGAGAATGTGACGCAGCATAGCGTCCACCTCTCGCTGGTTCTTTACCGTGAAGCGAAGCTGATCACCTAAGACAGTGAATGACTCTACTCGACTGGCCAGAGATTCACGTCCCGCCTCGTCTAGGCCTGTCACGCTGATATCTGCGCCACCTCCACCAGTCTTCAGAATATCACTCAGTCGACCTTCGCTCCGTAACCTGCCCTGTACGAGAATAGACACTCGATCACAGATCATCTCGACGTCTTGTAGGATGTGACTACTAAAGAAGACCGTCTTGCCGCGCTCCTTGAGCTCAAAGATGATGTCACGAACATCCTTCCGGCCCATTGGGTCCAGCCCCGACATTGGCTCATCTAGAACCACTAGGTCAGGGTCATTGATCAAGGCTTGGGCGAGACCAATCCTCTGGACCATGCCTTTCGAAAACTTTCTCAGAGGTCGACCCATCGCGTGGTTCAGCCCAACTCTATCGATCAACTCGAGAGACCTACGACGCCGCTCACGCGCGGTCATACTGAACAGGCTCCCATAGAACTCTAAGAACTCGAGCGGCTTCAGATGTTCATAGAAGTAGGGATGCTCTGGGAGGAAGCCGATGTGGCTTCGAGCTGATTTGTCGCCCAGGGGTGCACCGAGCACAGTCCCCTCACCAGCTGACGGATGAATTAGACCCATGAGCATCTTTATAGTCGTCGTCTTTCCCGCGCCGTTCGGCCCAAGAAACCCGAAGATCTCACCGCGCTCAACATCGAGACTAATGCCACGCACCGCATCAACCCGATACGCGACGCCCTTCATTTGCAGCCGATCAGCGAGGCTGCGAAACGGTCGCAACGCACCAATAAACCCGAGATGAAAGGTCTTCTCTAGATTGGTGATGCTCAGTGCCTTTTCGGTCATCGCTCTGCCGTGCCGTATTCCTGTCGGGACTTTGACAAAGGAGACGCCGATTCGCAACGGTCCTGAATATGAACGGAGACTTAGCGACGAAGTATTAATTACCGTTGAGACCGGGTTACTCTCCCGAATATGGAAGAAACAGCCAAGCAGTCACCCAAAGGACGCCAACTTTGGAGTTGGATTCTTCGACTGGTCGTTGTGGGTGTGATCTGCTGGTGGCTCATCGGTGGAGCCGACCTGGATGCTCTGCTCCAGGCGCTCACGAGAATAAATCCACTGGTCTTTCTACTGGCTCTCAGTCTCGTCACTCTGAACATGTATCTGGCGAGCGTTCGCTGGGCGTCCCTCATGAGCGCCTTCGGCGCGCGAGACATTCCTGCCGGATTGGTGCTCTTTCGAATCATCCTCATCGGGCACTTCTACAACACCTTTGTCCCTGGCTCCGTTGGTGGTGACATGGTCCGTGGTTACGTAGCTCGGAGGTGCTTTGATGACACCTCATCAAGCTTCGCAGTTGTGGTCTCAGACCGAGTCATCGGTCTATCCACGCTCAGCCTAGTCCTCCTCGTCGGCCTGCTGCTCGGGCCTCGGATCGTCGACCTCGCCTCCCTCGCTCCGTGGATCATTGGAATCATCGCTCTCGGCTTGGTCGTCGTCACGATCGGCTACTTCAGTAAGAAGCTCACTGCGCTGTGGGCCAAGATCCCTCAAATCTCTCGAATGGATGGCGTCCTCATCGCCGCGACGTTGAGCATCTGTGCGCACATCAGCACAATCATTTGCTTCGCGAGCATCTCAGCGACGCTTCAGCTGGACGTCAGTTGGCTGGATCTATGCCTCATCGTTCCACTCGGGCTCATCGCCGGCGTCATACCGCTGGCTATCGCCGGGATCGGACCTCGGGAGGTCGCCCTCGTCGGAGTGCTTGGTCTGGTTGGGGTCACAAGAGCAGACGCGCTGGCCCTGTCTCTCGGATTCGCGGCGACGATCATCATCCTCGCGTTGGTCGGTGGGCTACTTCAAATGACTATCGGATACACGGGCGTCGACGACGCTACATCTGACTCCGATACCACTTGATTGTCCGTAAGAGGCCCTCTTCGAGGTTCACCTCCGGCTGATATCCAAGGAGGCTCCGCGCCTTGTCGATGTTCGGGATTCTCAACTCGACGTCAGTTCGGTCCATGGGCTGGAAGTTGATCGCGCTCTTTGAGTTGGCCAACTGAACGATGAGCTGCGCCAAGTGATAAATGGTCAAAGTGCTGCGTGGATTTCCAATGTTGAAGGCATGACCCAAGGATGCGTCGCCTTCCAGAGTCGCCACCACCCCGTCAACAATGTCATCGATATAACACCAGGAGCGGATGTGAGAGCCATCACCGTGAATGGTCAGAGGCTCATCACGAATCGCGCGATTTATGAAGTGGTGCACCGCGCCTTCACCCACCTGCCGAGGCCCAAAGATGTTGAAGGGACGAATACTCACCGTCGGAAGTCCAAACTGCTTGTAGTAGCTGAGCGCGAGGTGCTCTGTAGCGAGTTTAGAGACCGCGTAGGTCCATCGCGCCTCACC
>CALELH010000633.1 GCA_937902595.1 uncultured Myxococcales bacterium | reverse complement strand
CGGCCGGATCGTAGATTATGCGTCGTCGGAGACGCTCAGAGCGGGCGGTCCGGAGCGCGCTGAATATACCCGATTTCTTTTAGCTGCGGCGGACCTCACGCCTTTGGAGGGATCGCCATGACGCAGCAGAGAGAGTCAGAGGCGCCGTTGCTCCAAGCAGCCGGACTCGTGAAGACATTTCGGACGAAGAGTCTCTTTAGAGGCTCCAGTGAGACGAGAGCGCTAGATGATGTAAGCATCGATATCTATCGTGGTGAAGTCGTGGCGCTGATCGGCGAATCAGGAAGCGGAAAGACGACCTTTGGTAAGGCGATAACCCGACTGACCCCCCTCGATGAGGGCACAGTCACTTTCCAGGGACGCTCGCTATTAGACCTCAGCGCTGATGATCTGTTGGTCGCGCGGCGTTCGATCCAGATGCTGTTTCAAAATCAGACGGCGAATCTGCACCCGCGGATGACCGTGGCCGAGATGCTGGACGAATCCTTACGCTTGCATAGGCCTGAGCTGTCTGTTCAAGAACGCGCAGCCCAGTCCGCGGACCTCTTGGCGCGAGTGGGGCTTAGCGAGCGCGCAGAGCAGAGGCCCGGGAGTTTGTCCGGTGGTGAGAGACGGCGGGCAGGGTTAGCGTGGATCCTCGCTACTCGGCCTCAGTTGATCGTAGCAGACGAACCAACAAGCGGGCTCGATGCAGCCATTAAGCTGCAAATAATTGACCTCCTTAAGGAGCTTAAGGATGCGTCGATGACGTATCTCCTGATCAGTCATGACCTCGGACTGGTTAGACGAATAGCTGACCGAGTGGTGGTGATGCTTAAGGGACGTGTCGTCGAAGAGGTTGACGCTGCGAAGTTTGGGCGCACGGATACTCACCATCCGTATACGCAGCTACTTCTGAGCGCCGCCGACTTGGGGGGCGCGCGCGCGGTCGAAGAGACTGCGCGGACGGTGTCGGGAGAGATGCGATGAGTAGAGTGCTTCTTGCGGCCTTATGCTTGCTTGTTGTGTCTACTTCAGCGTTTGCAGAGGTCCGTCTTCCCAGCGCATTAGAGGAGGCCCGCGACCAGGGTATTCTCTACGTTAAGAAGAGGAAGTTTAAGCCAGCGCTCAACCGGCTAAACCGAGTTCATGCCACTCCCGAAGGGGAGCGTGATTTTAGGACAGTCTATTATCGGGGCCGAGCCGCCGTTGGGTTACATCAGATTCAAGTCGCCTTCGAGATGGCTTTTGCGGCGCGATCCTTGGCCGACTCGAAACGTCGATTGGCGAGTGTTCAGGCGTTCGTGAACGAGTTGACGGCGGACTATGGCTATGTCGACTTTAAGGCAGCGCCGGGAGAGAGAAGACGCGAAGGGCTTATCTTGTTGGAAGGTAAGTCAACGATCATCAATAAGACCAAGCGTATGGTGTTTGGGGCGACCAGAGAGCGTTTGCGCGACGAAGATATTCAGCTGCCAGCTCGGATTTATCTGCCCCACGGACGCTACATCGCCAATAATATCGCTTTTGAAATTGAACAGGGCGCTCGCCCGCCCGTCGTGGATTTGTTCCTCCAAGTTTCCGATAATACGTCGGCGAGTAGCTCGGCCGTATGGTGGTACCTGGGAATTGGTGGTGGTACCGCGGCCGTTGTTGGAATCACCGCACTCATGTTACTTGACGAACCGGATCCAAATATTCGGGATGTCGTTAGAATTGAAGCAAAGTAGGTATGTCTGAATCATGAACAGAACGCCCTCCCTTATTGTTGCGATCATCCTGATCCTGAGCACACCCGCGTTTGCGGACCTATCTCCGGCCGTTAAGGTCGCTGAACGAGTCTCCGCTCACTGTCAGACACCGCGCTGGTCGCCCGATGGAAAGCAGCTCGCTGTCGATGTGTTTAATCCGAAGAAAGATACTCGGGAGACTTGGTTACTCCAGGTCGGGCCCAGTAATCAAAAATTAGGCGAGTCGGAGGTGCGTACTGGCCGCTCCGGAGCGAGCTCTCTGCTTGGCGGTAAGAAGGCACCGATCGTTGAACTCACCTGGGCGCCTAATATGAAGCTTCTGAGCAAGCCGTATGTGTTCAGCAGCCGAGGCCCTAAGAAGAACTTTGATCTCTTCGCTGACGGAGCTTGGCTCACCGACAACCCGGGCAATGACGGGCAGCCTGCTTGGTCAAGTGATGGCAGGTTCATCGCGTATACATCTCAGCGCCGTGACTCGGGTGACATCTATGTGATCGACCTTCAAGGAGATCCAGAGAAACCGATTCGCGCCACGCTATGGCCAAACGCCACCGAGTTTGCGCCGCGTTGGGCCCCCAAGAAGAACTATCTCCTCTTCGTTCGCTCTCAGGACGGTAATAAGGGACAGGACCTGGGCCTAGTGGCAGATGTTCTACGCCCCCAGGATTCGACCCAGATGGTGA
Source organism: uncultured Myxococcales bacterium (assembly GCA_937902595.1). Classification (GTDB taxonomy): domain Bacteria; phylum Myxococcota_A; class Bradymonadia; order UBA7976; family UBA1532; genus UBA1532. Next base: position 2,534 of record CALELH010000633.1, on the reverse strand, counting down.
CGAACTGGAAAGGGGATGAGATTCGCCCCAATTGGGCTCCGAATGGGATCCAGGTCGCCTTCTATTCCAATAAGGATCAGAAGAACACCAAGCTGTTTGACCTTTGGGTCGTCAATATAGACGGTTCGAAACCCAAGAAGCTCGCTCAGGATGTCGTCGTCGACGATTTGGGGCCGGCCTGGTCTCCTGATGGTCGAGCGGTTCTCTTCGTTAAGCGTGATTTTAAAGAGAACAACCCGATACGCTGGGTGTCGACGGATGGTGTGCGTCGAGGGCAATTACAGACCGGTACTCAGCTCAACTCAGATTTGGCGATTCATTCGTCTAGCAACGGTCGAATTAAGTTAGCCTTCAGGTCGGTTGGGCTAAACGGTTCATCCGATAAATTGTGGCAACGTGTTTACGTAACGTCTTTCACGATGGATGATTTGAAATAGCCGTTTAATCGACAGGGACTCTCGCAGTGAAAACAAGCTGGTATTTCCTCTGCTGCCTCGCAACTCTCGTACCCCTCAGCGCGGCTGCGCAACCGTTGGAGAGTCTTCGAGACGGCATCGCTATCTTGGTGCTATCGCCCGATGGCTCGGATCCAAACGTGGCTGCTCGCATCGAGCGAGACCTTCGCAACATGTATGACGGCCAAGCGACGGCCGACGCCAAGGTCTCCAAGACCATCGGAATAGAGACTCGTTTCGATGTAGGGAACCTGTCCAAGGGGACGCTCTCCAAGGCTCGACGGCACTTCAATAGGGCTCAGCGGGCTATTGAGAAGAAGGACTTCTCGGAAGCAAAGGACCAGCTCTTTAGGGCAAAGCGATTTTATGTTCGCGCGGTGCCTTATTCTTCTGAACCGGCCTTACTCAGAGAGATCTTTTACTACACGTTCCTAACCAGTCAGGCGATTGGTAAGCCAAAGGAGGCGATGGAGGCGTACTGCACATATGTCGCTCTGGAGAGGGCGATGGCCGGGAGCGCGGGGCCTCTCGAACAATTTGAGCCTCTGGCAGACCGGTGTGGTGAGTCTGAGGCAGCAGGAACCGCTGAGCTACGCATTAAATCAAACGTTGATGGTGCGCATGTCTTTGTTGATGGGCGTCGTGTGGGGGTGGTCGGGCGAAAGGTCCCGTTTGTTGCACCCTTTATCTCAGCTGGACCTCATTTTGTAGAGGTGCGGAAGATTGGTTATGTGCGATGGGGCACTCTCGTCTCGCTCAAGAATGGGGCGAGTAAGACAGAGCGAGCTCGGCTTAAGTCCGCTCGCGGGAATGTCCTGAACAGTGATCTTCAACCGCTCCAGGATGTGACACCTTCCGGATCCGAGCGGAGCAGCGATGATTACGTGAATGACCTTCTGTTCAGAATGTCTGAGCAATATGGAGTCAAACGACTCCTTGTTGGGTACCTTGAGACTAAGGGGCGGAAGTTCGGGTTGACGCTTTTGACGTTCGATGGCGACAATCTGGGCCGTTTTGAGTCGAGCTTTAATCAGAATGGGGATGCTCATCGACCCGCGCTCACTCGATACTGGAAGCAGATGTTCGGTAAGACTCTAGACCCTGCGGATGCTCAACCGATCTTAGCGCGCTTTGCGCCGACCGTGTTTAAGGTCGAATAGGGACGAACTTGGCCTTTCTAGAACAGTATTTACGGCATACATCAGGCCAGAATTTCTGGCTGCGGTGCCTATTGGCCTTGGCTGTATTACACATGGTCGGCTGCAAGGAAGCGGGAACTCAGGACCGCTTCGCCGATGAGCCGGTCGTCTTTGAATTCTCTCATTGTCTACAGCCGGGCTCCGCAATGGATACGCCTCGTCAGTGTGTCGACACTTTGGTCAACGCCGCAGGTGCCGATGACGGTCATGGCTGCTTGGTGGTCGAAGTAGACCCGGGCGCAAAGACGCAGGCCGTTCCATTTACCTTTGATCGAGGTGGCGTCGCGTTCGAGGAGGACGCCCGTCTCATTCTGACGGTTGGCCAGACGGCTCGTTCGGCGGCCTTTTTCTTTGAGTCTGGTAGTGACACCTCCTGCGTGACAAGCAGCGCGCCTAGCGTAGATGACGACTGCTCCGGTCGCTGTGTTTTCAAAATGCAGGATGTCGGCGGGGCCGTAGCGTCGGGGCAGAGCATTAAGTTTCTGGATGCGGACGGTGGCTGCGACGTCTCCTGGAGAGAGGGAGTAGACTCCGATGAGTTCTGCGATGAACTCGACAATGACTGCGACGGCCTGGCGGATGAAGGTCTTGGTACCGAAGAGGCAGAGATGTGCACCGAGGGTATTGGAGCGTGCGCTAGGACGGGGCAGTTTACCTGTGGAGAGGATGGTCGCATCGTCTGCAACGCGATCCCTGGGGCACCCCAAAATGAAACCCAAGACGGCACAGATGAAGATTGCGACGGTGAGGTTGACGAGGGGCTGACCGTCGCGTGCGGTGAGCCGGGAGCGAGTGAGCCTTGCCCAAATATTGTGGGACTTGATGTCCGATGTGCCACGGCGGTCCGGATCTGTCAGGACGATGGTCGCTGGGGAGTATG
>CALELH010000632.1 GCA_937902595.1 uncultured Myxococcales bacterium | reverse complement strand
TCAAACCGAGGCTCACTAGAGCCAGTTGTCCCAAGTGCTCACCGACCCGCTGATCCATGTCTTCGTCTACGCCTGTGATGAGACGTAACTCATCATCGCTGCTCAGCGAGTACCGGACGTTGAGAAAGATCAGGCTCTGCAGAGTTAATCTGATGTCTGCCTTACTCTGTGTTGAGACCGGAGCGAGTAGGTCGCTCACCTGCTCCAAGAAGGGAAAGAGCAGGTGCTGCTGTCGCTCTGGGTCGACCTCACCTTGGTCGAGAACATGTCGCATGATGAGTCGAATCAAACCGCGCTTCTCTCTGGCGAAACCATAGGCCTCTCGTACCGTCCTCTCCACGATGTCCGGGATTGAGCCGCCGGCCGCGAGTGAGTCGATAAACACCGTCTGCCCTGTGGCGAGCTCTGCATAGAGCGAGTCTAAGCAGTCAGCATACAGGCCATCTTTACCACCGAAGTAGTGGCTCACCATGGCGCCATTGACGCCAGCTGCTTGAGCGATGGCTCGTACTGAAGCACCCGCTCTCCCGTGCTCTGCGAATAAGATTGAGGCGGCGTCTAGGATCCGTCCTCTCGTCTCCTGTGCGTTCGCGTTCGCTGGTCTAGCCATGTGGGCCTCACTAATTAATCAATCGTTTAATTAATTAGTGTAATGTCCATTGAAGATCAAGACATTTTGTCTCCGGAACCGAGGACGTCATCCCTGAGACAGCCAAAATGTACTCGTTAGACTTGAGGTGGCGCGGGGCTGTTACTGATGTCATCATGGTGATTATGAAGTGGGTAATGACCATCATCGCGGCCCTCTCTCTATGCGCTCTGGGCTGCAGTGGCTCCCATAAGAGCTGTCAGATTCAGGGGGAATCCGTCGCGGTCGGGGAGTCCGTTCCTCTGGCCGAGGGTACCATCCTCTGCACCTGTACCCCCTCGGGGGTAGATTGTGGTGACACAGATGGGGGTGGACGACAGGTCGGTTCAGGTGACCTGGATCAGGGCGGGATGACCCAGGACGGCGCCCCTCTCATCGAAATGAACCAGGATGCTTCATCCATCTTGGACCTAGGTGTTCCTGACGCGCTGGTCGATCAGGGGCCCAGCGTTCAGCCCGATGAGGGGCCCATCGTAGATGCCGGTCCCATCGAATGTCCGCCGTTCCCATCCATCGGTGGATTCTGTGAGGGTGAGCAGCAGGTCTGCCACTATGGCGCTGCCTTCGATTGCTGCGGCACGCAGTATCCTGCAGACAACGCCTGCCGATGTGTGGATGGGCGTTTTGACTGCGTCGACCATGTCGCTGAGTGCGAGGATAGACCAGATGGGGCGAGCTGCGCTCGCTATGGACAGGTCTGCGCTCGCTGGCAGGAGATGCAGGCGACCCGCGAGGAGGGGGAGTGGAGCGGAGACCCAGACACCTGTGCTCCGGGGGATATGGATCCAGCATGGCGCGCTCGGGCCCTAATGCATCTGAATCATCTGCGCTTCATGGCGGGGGTGAAACCCGTCCGCACTCAGGCGCGGATGAATCGTCAGGCTCAAGCCTGCGCTCTCGTGATTCGCGCTGCGCGCATTCTGTTACATGAGCCCCCGGAGGACGCGATGTGCTGGAGTCCAGATGCGGCCTTCGGATCTCTGCACAGCAATATGGACCGAACGCCTGCTGTCGCGTCGATGGGTCGTTATCTCTTTGATCCGGGTGAGCATAATCGAGCGCGTCTCCCACACCGTTTGTGGATGCTGTCTCCGAGCGCTCGCGACGTCGGTATTGGATCCACTGGGCAGTCTTCGTGTCTCCAGATCATAGACGGCGCGTTGCGAAGTGATCGAGACCCACCTTGGGTCGCTTGGCCACCACCAGGCCCGGTCCCACACATGTTGACCGTTCTTCGTGATGGCGGCTGGTCTGTTCAAAGCTCCGTCGTGAACATGTCCAGAGCGACGGTGACCGTGACCCATAATGGAGAAGAGATGCCAGTCCGAACGAGGGTTTTGACCGCGGGGGGCGGGGCCGCTTGGGGTGTCGCCTTTGATCTAGTCGATTGGCTCCCCGAGGCTGGAGAGACCTACCGCGTCCGGGTTGACGATGTGTATGGTAACGGTTGGGAAGGCCCCATCGAGTACGACGTTGAGCCGACGAACTGCGAATAGCTAAATCCGGAGTCAGGGCGCCTTAGAGGCCCGACCTGCCTCGGCGACTACTGTGCCGCGGGCGGCGCAGCCTGTGGCTGTGGTTTCCCGCTCGGTCGCGTCGTCTTGGAGGGCGCGCCTTTGAGCTGTCCCAGCATATTCGTGATGATCTGGGCGCCAGGCTTCATCGCCGGACGGTTCTGAGCGAGGACGAGGTATTGACGACCGATCTTACGCGCAGCGTCGATCTGATTTATTTGGACTAATGACTTCATCAGATACGCGCGGGCTTCCGCGTGGGCAGGTCTCTGCTGGACGACCTTGGAGAGTTGCTGCGCGGCAGAAGTATGGTTCCCTGCGCCTTGATAGGCGATCCCAAGGTTGAGCGCCACCTCTGGATCCTTGTCTACCTGAGTCGCTTGGGTGAGGTATCCGATGGCCTCCTGATACTTCTTCAAGCGGTATGCCGTCACGCCGAGTCTCTTAAGCAGCGACGGCTCCTTATTGACGTTGGGATGGACCTTCGCAGCCGAGACAAAGGCGTTGTAGGCGGGCTCAAACTTACTGTCGCGGAGGAAAGAGTCACCCAGCTCGTACCAAGCCTTGGGGCCCGGCAGCGCCGACGTAGCCTTCTGAAGTTGAGCGACGGCCTCGGCGTACTTCTTCTGCCTCTTCAAGACGATGCCATAGCCAAGCTTCGCCTTTCCGTTCTTATCATCTAGCGCAACGGCCTTGGCCAGCGAGGCGGACGCCGCGGTCAGGTCTTTCTGTCCGATCTCGAAATTTCCGCGAGCCATCCAGGCGGCCGATGACGCCGATTTCGACGCGGTGGCCTTGTCGAACCAGGCCTTCGCGCCCTCTTTGTCCCCGAGCGCGGTCGTCACGAGGCCAAGTCCAACTTGGTAGACCTCGGCGTGCTTGGCGTCGTTCTTGAGCGCGAGCTCGAAGATGTATCCCAGGGAGATCGCGTCGCTGCGGCTCACCGACTCTTCTCGGGATGTGATCCGGTGTGCTTGAGTCCGAGCTAATCCTTGCTGTCCGGCTTCGCTCGTCGAGTCTATGCTGAGGGCCATGCGAAACGCGGCCTCCGCGCGCTCGAACTTCTCTGCAGTCAGCGCTTCTTCACCTGCCCGAGTGTGCGTCTCGACCATCGCCGCTGTCGCGCCCGATTTGGAGATCGTGGACATGGAGACGATGGCGTTAGGGATGAGCAAGAGCCCAAGGACAATGGCGATAGTCGTAGTTTGGTTCATGGTTCTAACCAATCAGGTGAGTTTTGGTGGGCATCGCAGAGCGACGACTTAAGTATTTTTGGGATTTGAGAGACGGAGAATCAGTGAGTGATTCTCCGTCACTAAGAATGCGGCGAACAGCCGCCTGAGGTCAGTCGTTGACGACGGTAAACCGCAGTGTATACGGCGCGCACGCTGGTGCCCCGTCAACCGCCCGAATCTGGAATGCACCAAAGATGTCATTCCCTCGTCCGCATCGATCTTCTGCCGATAGGCTGACGGTCATGTCCATACCGCTGTCCGAGCGTACGCAGGTCTCATTGTCGATTCGGCATGAATCCCTGAAGCCGTCGTCATCGCCGGTGTTGAAGAGCGGCAAGTTATTGGATACGTGGGCCTTACCGCACAGCTCGTAGACGACGCCGTCGGGCAGGTCTGTTAGAGACGCCCTGAGTTGATAATCCTGGTTACCGAACCCGGCACCACACACACCGCTGTCCTCGTCCACTCGGACGTGGAACCAGTCGACGTTGCCGCCACTCAGCATGCCCTGGCGGTCCAGAGTGGGTGGCGCGTCGTCACCGTCGGGCTGATCCATAGTGCCTAAGCGAGCCCCATCTCCGCAGGAGTCATTGGGCTCCCATTGGTCCGGAGCTACGTCCTCATCTACGGTCCCATCACAATCGTTATCGCGAGAATCGCAGGTCTCGGCGACAGCCTCAGCGTTCTCATCGACGTTACCGTCACAGTCATTGTCCAACATGTCGCAGGTCTCGGCCGATGGCTCTACGCCACCGACACAGGCACGCACGCCTCCTTCGCAGCTGAGTCTGCCCATCCGACATTCACCAGGACCGTCCTGTCCACACTCTGCGTCGACCATGACATCGTCGACGAGTCCGTTACAGTCATCGTCGATGCCGTTGCAGTCCTCAGCGGTCTCACCGGGAGTCTTAACGGGCTCACCCTCTGCGTCCACGCAGGCGCCCCAGTTTCCATCAGCGTCGCAGACCTGGGTGCCGCGTGAGCATGCGCCGACGTCGCTTGAGCAGGGCTGGGTGTCGCCTTCGGAGCAGTCACATCCCTCGTCAGCTTGGCCGTCGCAGTCGTTGTCCATGTCGTCGTCGCAGGCCTCTTCCGCGATGATGACGGAGTCGCACTCACCCCACATATTATTGCCGAGGCAGGCCTCTGAACCGACGCCACACTCAGTGCGGCACTCCCGGTAGACGTTCTCGTCCACGTTGCCGTCGCAGTCGTTGTCCTCACCGTCGCAATCTTCGACGCCCGGCGCGGGTGCGTTGCAGCCTGTCCAGTCGCCATCGGTACAGGACTCTTCGCCTGTGCCGCAGTCCGTCGAGCACTGTCGGGTCAGGCCCTCGTCGGCTGTGCCGTCGCAGTCGTTATCGACCCCATCGCAAAACTCATCGATGACGGCAGGTGCATCACACATGCTCCAGGCGCCCTGAATACAGACCTCATTACCCATTCCGCAGGCGGAGCTGCAGGAGCGAGCCTGAATCCCCTCATCCACGAAGCCGTCTTGGTCATCATCTTGGCCGTTGCAGTCTTCAGCTGCGGGAGGAGTTCCTCCGCCTGTTCCACCGGATCCGCC
>CALELH010000631.1 GCA_937902595.1 uncultured Myxococcales bacterium | reverse complement strand
CTACATTCGGCGCAGCGGAGGGGAGGATTACTCCACCCCACACGATCGCATCTACCTCGGTTCGAGGCACGGAGTAGCGCTCGAGAAGAGCAGCGGAGGACGCTACACCGAGATCGATGGTGTCTAGGTTAATGAACTCGTTGAACGCCTTAACAAATGGGGTCCGTATCCCACCGACGATCACTGCGCGTCGCTTCGATTTTCTTGCTGCCATTTTAGTTCTCCTTAGGCGCCGATGAACATGCCACCGCAGGCGCGAATGACCTGACCGGTCAGCCCCGCCGCAGAGGGCGTCGATAGAAAGGTGAGTAGCTCTGCTACGTCTTGTGGCTGGCCGCCCTGACCCAAGGCGCTCATCCTGCGGCCCGCCTCACGAGTCACGACAGGTATCGCGTTGGTGAGTCGGGTCTCGATGAAGCCTGGCGCGACGGCGTGGATCGCGATCCCACGTTTGGCCAGGCTCGGGCCGAGATGGCTCACATAGCCCACCAGTCCAGCCTTAGAGGCCGCGTAGTTTGTCTGTCCAACATTACCTGCCAATCCAGCGACGCTCGAGAGACATACGACCCGTCCGCCATCGCGGAGACCGGACTTGAACAGGCGCTCATTGATTCGGAGCACCGCGCCCAGGTTGACGTCGACCGCCTGATCCCACCACTCGGGTTTCATACGTGCGAGGGTCTTGTCGCGGGTGATGCCGGCGTTGTGAATCACGATATCCACGCCACCAAACTGGTCCAGAAGAGCTTCTTGTATGCGCGCAGGCGCGTCGTCGTCCGTGATGTCCGCCATCAGGGGCACGCCGCCGATCTCTTGGGCGACCCTGCTCGTTGCGTCTTCATCACCAGGACGGTCAAGACATACGACCATCGCCCCCTCGGCAGCCAGCGCTGCGGCTGTGGCCGCGCCGATGCCTCGAGCGGCGCCCGTAACGAGCGCGACTTGTCCATCTAATGGGAGTGACCAACTCTCGTTCTTCGGCGCCTTCACGGAGCTGCTTAAGCGCCAAGGTTGGCCGGAGATGAAAGCGGAGCGATCTGAGAGAAGGAAGCGAAGAAGACCCGCTAGTCGGCGCTCAGCGCGAGGAGCTACGTAGATGACATGGGCGGTCGCACCCTTACGGCCGACCTCTCTCGCGACGCTGCGGATAAACCCCTCGAGCCCAGCATGGGCCGCTGCCGCTTCAGCGGTCTTGGCGCTCTCGGGCGTACGACCGATGACGATCACGCGGCTGCATCGCTTCAGCCGAGGAAGCCAGGGGTTAAAGAAATCATAGAGCGTTCGCAGGTCTGCTGGTCCCTTGAACTCCGAGGCGTCAATTATGAGCGCTGCCGGGCTCTGGTCTTCACCTTCATCCCAACTCGCGCAGAGCTGTGCGGGTCGACCAAACGCCTCCCCGGCTTCGCTCCAGGACGTTGGGATAGACGCTCGTCCAACGATGATCGGATTAGCGCCCGCCTCCGTGAGGGTAGACGCGATGACTTTATCAATGACGCCTGTTCCTGGGCACACTGCGACCTCTAGGCCACGAAGTGGCTGCTCCACTCGAGGCCCATCGGGGCGCTTGAGCATCTGAGGTGTGGGGATTGGAAGTCCTAGCTGCTTCACTCCTTGGCGAAACCATGGCGCTGTGCTGAGCTCGACGAGACGGTCACTCATGTAGTTCTCCTGTTCGATTAACTGTCGAGGCTGCTGAACGAGCCCTGTAGATACGCGCGACCACCCGGGGCCTCACCGACATAGAAGTCATCGCCATCCAAGTAAACGTGCACTTTGGCTGGGAGTTTCAATGGTCGGGTGAAGCGGACGTCGATAATGTCGGGCTGAGAGATGTCTCCTGCCCAGGTTGTTTGGCGAATTCGCTCAAGGGCGCCGGCGAGTGTTCCGAAACCATGAAGGATTCGGCGGCCAAAACCTGCCACCTTTGCATAGGGTTCGAGCCAATGGATCGGGTTGAAGTCACCTGTAAGGCAAGCAAAGCTGAGTCCCGCATCTCCCGAGATTTTCCAGTCGCCGACAGCGCGCGCTGTGACCGGGACCAGTATAGGGACTTTCTTCTTTCTCTTCTCACCCTCGGGTTTGGGTCCGCCTAGGGGCACGATGCCATACACCGACGCGATCTGTAGTAGCTCT
>CALELH010000630.1 GCA_937902595.1 uncultured Myxococcales bacterium | reverse complement strand
CCTTTGATGGTCGATGGTGAACAGACCATTAAGGAAGACGCGCCAATCCCCGGTCCGGTTGGGCCAGTGTTCGAAGACGAGGATGACGTGCAGGCGCCCAGGAACACCGAGGAGCGGGTCGCGTCCTTCGATCAGCGTCAATTGCAGATGCCTTTCAAGGGAGACGCTCAGGAAGGGAACGAACACCAGGCTGGAGAGACCTTAAAGGCCAGCGATATCGAAGACACCCCAGCGGGCGAAGATCCCACTGACTGAGGTCTAGTAATGCCGAACCGACTTGAGCTTACCGTCGCTCCGGAGGCGGCCGATGAGAAAGGGCTGCGCCAGGCGGCTGCGCTGAGCTTAGGCGTATCTGAGGACAGGGTCACCGCGGTCATTCCAAGGCGCCGCTCCGTAGACGCACGTCACCGGAAGGTGCGCGTCAACTATGCCGTAGATGTCTATGTTGACGAGTCACCCGACGAGTCCACTTTGGAGTTACCCCACCTAGCGACGCTCACGGGCCCCCCGTCGGTCGTGGTCATCGGCGCTGGGCCAGCTGGCCTCTTCGCTGCGTGGTGCTTGGCGTCTAAAGGTGTCCGCGCTGTCGTTGTTGAGCGAGGCAGCGATGTGCGGGGCAGGCGACCAGCGCTGGCCCAATTGAATAGGGACGGACGTCTTAACGCTGAGTCCAACTACTGCTTTGGAGAGGGAGGCGCGGGCACCTTCAGCGATGGGAAACTCTACACCCGCGTTAAGAAGGGGCCCATTCGTCAGGTCATGGAGCTCCTAGTTGGAGCGGGGGCGCCATCGAAGATTCTAGTTGAGGCTCGACCACATATTGGAACCAATCGATTACCCAAGGTGATCGCAACCTTCCGCGAATACCTTAAGGCCGCAGGGGTCGAGTTTCTTTTTGATACCCGAGTCGATCGCTTGAGTCTCAATGGCACCAAGATCGCGGGCGTCGAGCTCGCCGATGGGAGCGTCATTGTCTGCGAATCCGTCGTCTTGGCGACGGGGCACTCCGCTAGGGACGTCTATCGAACGATGCTGGGGCAGGGGGTCCCCATGGAGTCAAAACCACTGGCCATAGGAGTTCGCATCGAACACCCCCAGATGGTCATTGACCGAATACAGTATGGAGCGCACGCGGGACACGCCAACCTCGGCGCGGCGCCCTACAGCCTCAAACGCACGGTTGAGGGCGTCGGCGTGTACAGCTTCTGTATGTGCCCGGGTGGCTTCATCGTGCCGGCCTCTACGGAAGAGGGCCACGTCGTCGTCAACGGCATGAGCCCCTCGCGTCGCGATTCGGAGTTCGCTAACTCGGGGATGGTCGTCACCGTAGACCAATCGGTCTTTGGGGCTGAGCCCCTGGATGGAGTGGCATATCAGAGCGTGATCGAGAAAGCCGCTTTCCAAGCGGGTGGGGGACGCTATGTCGCTCCAGCTCAGAGAGTCACAGATTTTCTCGCAGGTCGAGTGTCCACCGATCTCCCGAGGTGCAGCTATCGACCGGGCTTAGCCTCAGCTGATCTCAAAGAGGTCCTGCCAGAGAGGATCTGGAGCCCACTGAGGGACGCGCTGGCTGAATTCGGCCAACGCAAAATGCGAGGCTATCTCTCGGAGGAGGCCGTCCTCGTCGGTGTGGAGTCACGAAGCAGCTCGCCCGTCCGGATCCTACGGGAGCCCGGCAGCTTGGAGAGCCCCGGTATAGCGGGGCTATACCCCTGTGGTGAAGGGGCAGGCTACGCTGGTGGCATCATGAGCGCGGCCATCGACGGCCTCCGCGTCGCCAACGCGATCGCGGCTAAGTCAGCCTAGCTGAGGCGTCTTTGCCGCATAAGACGAAGTTTAATCGAGAATTATCATTCAAAACGGTTGACGATCCAGAGACTGTCCACTATAGTCCTGCTCCGCGCTGCCTGGTGCGGCACCAATCTCAATCACACGAACGTGTTTCCCGACGTAACATCGACGGTCGACAACGTGCGATTGCGCTGGTCGGTTCTTTGAAAAGTAGTTTGAACAGTTCGCTATATGTAGCGGACAACCGTTAATTACAAATTTACGCGTAATTG
>CALELH010000629.1 GCA_937902595.1 uncultured Myxococcales bacterium | reverse complement strand
GACGACACGTCAATTGAGCCCGGCGCTAAGCCTCGCTGATATCGCTGATGACTCCTGCGCGAGCGCTAATCTCGAGAACAGTATTATGGACGCAGCGTGTAGCGTTGAGCCGGGGCAGCCAGCTCTGCTTGTCGCGAAGCCCACCGCGCCCGCTGGGATGCCCTCTTGTTTGGAGGGCATGGGCCAGTGCCAGACGATCCTGACGCAGCATCCATTGAGTGACCCACAAGCGAGCATCCAGATGGTCGTGATCGAAGACCCCATCAACGATCCGATGTCTCCTTTCATCGAGCTGGGCCGATACCAGAACACCACCGGTGGAAGCCTCCCTATGCGAGACATCGATATGCTGGAGTGGAGATCCCCGGGCCAGAACTATAACTTCAGGGCGCTCGCGACGGACTCGCAGCGCAATAAGAACGTGCTGTGCCTAAATATTGGTGGAAACGTGGTCTGCAGCGTGACGACAGGTTACGAGACGAACGTCCGTAGAATTGATTACCCAGTTGGAGGCGACGTCGTTGGCCGAAACGAGTTCTCGAGCGTTCTAGGTTTCGGAAACTTCGCGATTCATGGTCTCGCGCAATGGAACAGCGGACACCTCTATCTCAAGTACGACCCGACCGTCGACTACTGGCGGATTTTTCGAACGACTGCCTACGGGAACGCCGGCAGCCCACTCACGAAATTCACCACGACCGAGACAGACCCGGAGGTCTCGCCGTTTCGCAGTAAGGTGCACCCGGCTAACTGGCCTCATATAGCGAGCGAGGCGAAGGGGGATATCTTGCATTTGAGACTTCTCGCCCGCAATTACACACCCGTCAGCCACAAAGCTGATTACTCAACTGCGAGTAATGGCAGCGGAGTGAACGCGGGGAACTCCGACCAACCCGTCTCTTTCTTCGAGGTCGGGGCAGACCGAGTTTGGCTCGTCGATCCCGACGACACCCGCGTCATCTATCAGGGCGGAACTGTTAACAGCACACCCATGAGGCTGCGTTACGCAATCGACACAGGCATGCCTATCTTTCCGTCCAGAGACTCGACGCGCCAGCTGGGAGAGCCCTTCATCATCTACCACACGACCGGCGTGACCAGGGGGATCGTGGTGTCGTATCTTGATGAGAACGACGTCACGGCGAACGAGTGCGCGCGCTAGCGGCTCGGAAGCTCCGTTCGCATCAACCAGCGTCAGTCTAGACTGGCCAGATGGCGATCTTGGCGACCTCGACGATCTCTCCGACGGTGATCCACTTAAAGAACGGTTGCTCACCGAAGTGCTCAGCCAAACTGTCGACCAGGGCTTGGGTCTGAGTCTCGTCGCAGCCCATTAAGCGATAGAGGTGGGTCGACTTCATCAGTTTGTCTGGATCAAGATCCTGTACACCCAACGCCTCGGCCTTCTTGCAGATCAGTGACGGCACCGTCTGCGCTGCGTTCTCATGGGTTATCTCAGGCAGCTCAAACTCGACACCGGGAGTTGTCCACGGAGCAGCGCTCGACGCAGGCTCGATGGGCGCGAAGAGCGACGACCACCGCGCCAAGTTCTCAGCGACGTACCCAGAGTAGTCGTCGTCAGACTCGTAGTTAGACTGCTCCAGGGCGATATCGCCTTCGTCGTGCTCACCGATGATGTAGCACTGATACTTTTGCGCGCTGGCGTCGGTGACGTCGAGGCAGAGGCCATGTTCGCTGGAGTAGTCTGAGATGGCCGAATCAAAGTCGTAGAATGACCAGTGAGAGCAGCCTCGCAAGACGATGAGCGTCGAATCAGGCTCAAGACTCAGCCCGATCTCCGGACTCTCGAGACCTACCAGCGCCGCGATCTCTAAGAGCTGAGATCTCTTATTGGCGTAGTCATCGCTGCCTAGAGCGAACTCACGTCGCTGATCGACGGTCTTCGAAGCCTGAGAGTCTGTTGGTGCATCGTCCGATAGGAGACCCGTGCTCAAGGAGATGCTCAAGTAGATGAGGCCCGCTGACCCAGGGACGCCACGAGCCTCTCGCTCTCTCGCCTCGAACAGCGCGCTGCGACATCCATCAACCTCGAAGGAGTAGCGGAGCGAGCTCAGCTGCGATGTGGAGAAACCCTCGAAGGCGATGTTCTCTACCAGATTGATGATCTTGTCGCCGTTGAGCGCCTCGCACATGGCGGCCTTGAACTCTGGGTCGTGGGGCTCTTGCCAGGCGAACTGGTCGAAGCAGGCGACGATGGAGTTTCGCGTCAGAGTGTCGAGGCTGTCGTTCGGCGGTACCCCCAAAACGAAGACGACGTTCACGAAGAGGATGCCCTCCCCATCCTGCTCGTATGCGAGCTCTGAATGAGGGTACATTCGCACGTCTAAGTAGCCTTGACTGAAGCGCTCTTCTACGAGGGGCATCTTGGGTAACTCAGCGACCAACTGCGGAAGGATCCGCCGATCGAGCTCTCGTTTAAGCTCTAAGGACGCGGTCACGATAGGTGCGCCGACCCGCTCTGCGTAGGGGTGATAGATGACGCCGCGAGACTTAAGGATCTCGACACCTTCGGCTTGGCCCTTCTTGAAGTAAGTGCGGCGATCTAGCGCGTGAACGAGTTCGGCGGTCTCGAGATCTTCCATCGGTCTTCGTCCTAAATTGATGTCTGCTCGAGAAAATGTAGTGCAGATGATGTTGGCTCACCAATGGAAACGACTAGCGATTCGACATTGTTCGGGAGAGCGAGGGAGGAGTGTTAGACGAGAGAAGAGAGAGAATAGGGCGGGAGCTTGACGAAGGAGTGATGACCGACGGGCTCTCACGGAGCCCGTCGGGAGAAGGTCTTTAGTTGGCGGCGATGCAGGTGACTCGAACCGACTGGTAGTGAGGTCCGCTGTTGTCGTCGCCGATGTCGCAGGCGGTGAGCCCCTTCATCTCGATGACCTCAGACGCCGTTCCGCAGACATCCACAGCGGTGGTCTGGAAGTGCTCGGCCGTCTTGCAGGTTGTCTCGTCGCCGAGCAGTACACTCGTGAACTCTTGACGAGCGCTCTCTGTCTTCTGGTCGCCTGCCGTGATACAGGAGAAGTTCGTTAGGCGATACTGCCCCTGGCCACATCCGTCACCTACGATGGTCTGACCGACCTCGGCCTCGTATGAATTACACACGGCGGTCGCGAGTCGGCTCCACTCGTCGCTGGAGGCGCAGCCGTCAGCGAATCCGGCCGGCATCGGTGAGAACTCATCACTCTGCTCTTCCTCAGCCTCGTTCCAAAGCGGGAGCACGACGGGCTCCGCGGCGCTGTCGTCCCACGCCTCAATGATCGTCTCCTCTTCTTCCTCGTCGAAGATTCGCACGTTGAACTGTGGGTTGGCTTGAGCCTCCGTAAGATTATAGTCGACGTAGTTGCGGTCCTGATCAGTCATGGAGGTCAAGTTCTCTTGATCCATGGAGTAGACCTGCTGAGGATCCTCGGGGAGATCTCCGCAGCCGATTGTGAGCAAAGAGAGAGCAGAAACAGCGATTAGGATCTTGTTGATTTGAGTCTTCATTTTGTGGTCCCCATGTGCTGCCCGAAGACAGCGCGAAAAGTTTAAAATTCTAAGGTCGAGGGACATCCCCACCGACCGATATGTTTATGTTCTTGCGTCCGAACACACCGCTCTCGTTACCCGTCTCTCAAACGCGAGAGGGGGTCTTCGGAATCGGTAAGTCCGGATTGTGTGGGGAGCGCTTCGTTTATCTGAGCGGCTTCCCATCCACCTTGCGAATACACAATACTCCTCGACTTCTGATATCTAACTGGTTTGGCGCGATTTATTTTTATCCAGGGAGGTTTTTCTTGGTTTTATTTATTTAAAAACAGCCACTTGTGGCGTTTTTGGGTTGTGTTGTTTTTTTTGTGTTTGGCCTGCTGTCATAGCGGGGGAGTCGAATAGGCCTAGACATCTGCCTTCAGGGGTATAAAGTCGCGGCTACAGGGGAGAGCACCTAATTTTTGGCGCGTGTTATTGCACGCGCTTATCCATTAATCGTGTAACGATCCGCGGCGGTAGTCGCTCTTACGATGCAGGAGGTCAATTTAATGAGATATGTAGTTGTGACAATGAGTTTGGCGCTCTGCTTTGGTTGCTCCAAGGGAGAGGCTCCAAAGGAGCCAGCGCCCACGAAGACCGAGGCAAAGAAGCCGGACCCAAAGCCGGCCCCAAAGGTCGCCCCGAAGCCAGCACCGAAGCCTGCGGCTCCGGCTGTCAAAGATGATGGGAAGGTCGTCACCGTCGCGCTGACTGGTAACGATCAGATGAAGTATAACTTAAGCGAGATTAACGTAGCGGCTGGCCGCACGGTCAAGTTGACTCTGACCCACTCCGGTAAGCTCCCGTTGGCGGCGATGGGCCACAACTTCGTTCTCTTGAAGGCTGGCACGGACGTGCAGGCGTTCGCTGCGAAGGCGGTCTCTGCAGCGGCGACGGCTTACATCCCAGCCTCTGAGAAGGGCAGCGTACTGGCGTCCACCAAGGTCGTCGGTGGCGGTGAGTCTGTAACCATTGAGTTTGCTGCGCCCGCGGCCGGCTCCTATGACTACATCTGCTCGTTCCCAGGCCACTACGCGATGATGCGCGGCAAGCTCGTCGTCAAGTAATGAGCTAAGCGCTCCGGGTGGCAGGCCGCGGTGCCGCGGTCTGCCTAACCTAACGTCCCCCGATATCGTCGATCTCTGACATCTCGCGCGTCTCCATCGACGCGCTCTGTGGGGCTTAGCTCAGCAAACAACGCTTTATGGGGTGTCTTCTATCAGGGTCTCGTGATCGACGCCTGGCTGCGCGGACTCTAGAACTCGCCAGTCGCCGCTAGGCCGGTGACCAACTGGCCAGAGGTGCTCGGAAACATCGTCGGCACAATCCGAGTCTCGCTGGCGGCGCTCTGTGCCTCAATGGTCCGGTCTAGGATGCGTTGGGACCGTGGCTTACCAAAGAAATGAACGGCGCCCACACCAATATTGAGCGCTCCGAGGACGGTCAACACGATGCCGGTCGTCTTCACGCCTCCTTCGCCCTCCGCCCATAACCTGCCTCCAAGCGCCGTTGTCCCGAGCCCTTGGGCGGTGGTCATCACGGCGCCCCAATACCGGGTGCTCCAAGCTTCACCGGCTCGGTATTCTAAAAAGAGGCGTCCACTCGCGTCTCTGAGCGCTGAGTCACCAAGAAGGCGCCTCGCGTGTCTTGCGCTGTTACCTCGTTCATCGAAGCGGCCCCCTCCATGGAGGATCTGAGTGATGGCAGATCCCATGACGAGCGCGGCGCTTCCAAAGACGACAGGATCTGGGCGATGCCCCTCAGCCAGGGGGCGAGCATAGAGAGCCCAGCCACCCATCCCAATACCGGCGGCCGAACCCACGAGCGCGATTGAGTATGAGAACCAACGGCCCTTGCCGTCCACCTGCTCTATCTCGGTCAGCGCGTCGACGAGAGGATCTTTTGTTGCCCCATTGGCTGCATTGGGCAGGGCGATGACAGCGAGACTGAGCGAGAGGAAGCAAGCGAACGCCCGCTGCGACAGATTTCTTATTAAGGGATGCATAGGCTCACCGCTGTGTCGAAATGATAGACAAGTACTGAATATGATTTTCAACATCAAGTACTAGGCGGTGGCCAGAGCACAGGAGAGGCCTTTTGATTCATCCAGACCGCGCTCAGATCGTGGCTCAGATCTCTTGGTGTCGGCTTGGTCCGCGACGTGCTGCTATGGACGCAGTGAAACAAAAGCCTTGATAATGAAAATCAAAATCATTTAAATGGCTTCTGAATGGGAATGGAGTCAACCCGTGGAACAGAGAATCCAGGTGCTCTTTGGTACAGAGACAGGGAACGCAGAGTACTGTGCGGAGGTTCTCGCGGGCGCGATAGGGGAGGTAGGTCTTGAGGCGGTCCACGTGGACATGGAGGACTTTCTGCCCGAGTCGCTCGTCGATGAGTCGCTCGTCTTTATCATCACGAGCACCCACGGAAATGGGGATCCACCTCCGAACGCGGCTGAGCTCCTGGAGCATCTGCAGGGTGGGGCGCAAGCTCTACCGGATTTGAGATACGGCGTCTGCGGTCTCGGTGACAGCGCATTCCCGTACTTTGCTCAGTGTGGGAAAGATTTTGACGCAGCCCTTGAGCGTCTCGGTGCTCAGCGCGTTGTAGATAGGGTTGACTGCGATGATGACTTCGACGCTGAGTTTGCTCAGTTCAAGGAGTCGGTCCTGAACTATGTCCGAGGGCTGCTCACGGACGCGTCTGATTCAAATACATCAGAGCCAGTGACCTGCTCCCTCATGTCTGGTCCCGGAGCGGGGGTCACCAGCAGCTGTTAGCGTGACTCCGTGGGCCCCAGTCGGCGTTCGCCACTGCTCAGGTACAGGCTGAAGCGGTG
>CALELH010000628.1 GCA_937902595.1 uncultured Myxococcales bacterium | reverse complement strand
GGAAAGCCGTATCAAAAACCGCGATGTGTGGCGTCTCAGGGACCAACTGCATCGCGACGCGTATTCCAGTGAGGTTGACGGGGTTGTGAAGGGGGGCGAGGGGAATCAGTGATTCAATCTCGCCGATGACGTCGTCAGTGATGAGGGTGGGTTTCGAGAACGCGTGGCCACCGTGGACCACCCGGTGGCCTACGGCTAGAAGGCCCTTTAGGTCCAAGCGAGGCAGCATCTGCTCCAAAGCCGCCTGGTGGTCCATGGGACCGAGTTCCATAGGCTCATCATTGAGTAGAGCTCTACACTGCGCGCTACCGATTCGCTCTATCGTCAACTCTTGATGTCGTCGACCTGACGATGGATCCAAGACGGATGCTTTAATGCTTGAGCTTCCGCAGTTAATTACGAGGACGTACATTTGGATGTCCTTTCTGCAGTGTCAGAATGATGCGTCGGCTGCTTGCTCGCATGGTCCGAACCAGACCGCCCAGGTGGTGCTCTGGCCATCAGCTATTGGGGTGTAAGGAAGATACACGATACAGGCGGCCGGTTCCGCGCGGGAATCAATGGTGGTGTTCCAGAGGAGTCGAGGGGGATCGGCACCGTCACAGCCTAGGGCTTCATAGGCCGCAGGTATCTCATCACGCATAGATTCAACGAGAGAGCATGGCTCGTCCGTCAGTAGCCCGGATACGCTCAACCGCTCTGCTGCTCGGTCATCGATGGTCAGGGGCTGCTGAAACGTGATGGCGGCGCAGCCCTTGCTTGTTCGACCTTCTGAGAGGAGGAGACATGAATCAAAGAGGCTCAAAAGTTCGCCCTGGATATCCGCGAGAGTACCCGAAGAGATCATGACCGTCGGCATACAGTGGCCGCTGGCGTTACAGGCTCTATCTTGGTCGCATTGACCGTTACTCACGCATTCCACGCAGCGTCCACTCGCCGCTTCGCACAGAAGTTGGCCACCACAATCGCACTGCTCGGCGCAGGTGCCACCGGCGACGCCTATACAGCTGGCCAGCTGATTGCAACCGCCTCCCGCCGCTGTTGAGCAATGAGTTCGCCCATCGCATGTGTCCTGGTCACCACAGGAAGATGCTCTGTAGAGTGTACATCGGCCATCATCGCAGAGGTCGGTTCCGGAGCAGTCTAGGTTACTGGCACAGGAGTCATTGCCGGACTGAACACACTGGCTCGCGATGCACTCGGTTCCTGACGGGCACTCGTCGACCTGACCATCGCAGTCCTCGTCCATGTCGTTTCCACAGATCTCTTCAGAGCACATGGCATCAGGCTCCAGCTGCATGTCTACAGGCTGGGCATCTACTTGAGTCACAGAGGTATCTGATCCCGATGAGGATTGATCGGTCGCTACTGAGGCGTCCATGTCTTGGTATAGAGAGACCTTTTCGGCGGGGGTACACCCAGAGAGGAACAGCGTCAGGGCTGAGATCGTGGTGAGCTTTCTAATATTAGACCTCAATGACGCTGAGGTCTTCGGCGAAGGAGTGACGGCCGTCACAGGCGGCCGTAAAGGCCTCCTTGGTCACACCTGGAGCGAGCTCTCGCACTAGGAATCCATCTTCGGTTACGTCCATGACAGCCAGGTCGGTGACGATCCGGTTCACGCATGCGAGCCCCGTGAGCGGGAGCGAGCAATCTCCAACGAGTTTTGACACGCCGCTCTTGCTGCACTGAATCATAGTGACGATCACTCGCTTGGCTCCATTGACGAGATCCATCGCGCCTCCCATCCCCTTGACCATCTTCCCGGGGATCATCCAGTTCGCTAAGTCACCGTTCTCTGCGACTTGCATCGCTCCGAGGATAGCAAGATCGATGTGGCCACCGCGAATCATGGCGAAACTCTCCGAGCTGTCGAAGAAGGCGGACCCGGGCACCGTCGTAACCGTCTGCTTACCAGCGTTTATGAGATCGGCGTCTTCATCGCCTTCGAAGGGAAATGGACCAATCCCTAGAAGACCGTTCTCGCTCTGAAGTACGACCTCGACTCCTTGGGGGATGTAATTTGCCACGAGGGTAGGCATCCCAATTCCGAGATTGACGTAGTTGCCATCCTGGAGCTCCGTGGCGACTCGTTTAGCGATCTGTTCGCGTGATAGTGGCATAGCTCAGCCCTCCTCTCGTGGCCGAACGGTTCGTTGCTCGATCCACTTTTCGTAATGCTCACCGCGTATGATGCGTTGGACGTAGATTCCTGGAAGCATAATCTCATCGGGGTCCAACTCTCCGGCCGGCACCAGCTCTTCAACCTCGGCGATCGTCAGAGTCGCGGCCTTGGCGACCAACGGGTTAAAATTTCGAGCAGTCTTGCGAAAGATTAGGTTGCCATGGGTGTCACCCTTCCACGCTTTAACGAAGGCGACGTCTCCATGCAGGGCTTCCTCTAGGAGGTATTCACGACCACCGAACTCGCGGGTCTCTTTTCCTTCTGCGCGAAGCGTTCCCACGCCTGTCGGTGTATAGAAGGCAGGGATCCCCGCTCCGGCAGCGCGCAGGCGCTCCGCGAGAGTTCCTTGGGGGCAGAGCTCAACCTCTAGCTCTCCTGAGAGGAATTGCCGTTCGAACTCTTTGTTCTCACCAACGTATGACCCGACCATCTTGGTCACCAGTCGTGATTGAAGGAGCACTCCCAATCCACAGTTGTCGGTCCCTGCGTTATTACTCACGAGGGTCAGACCACCTATGCCCCGCTCATGGAGAGCGGTTATGAGGTTTTCGGGGTTGCCGGACAAGCCAAAGCCACCCACTAAGAGGGTAGCTCCATTCTCGATGTCAGCGATGGCGGCCGCTGCGCTCGGACGAACCTTGTTCATACCTGCTCCTTGGGATCCATTTTTAATGACGGCACCTTAGCAGAGCACGGCGTCCCTGCAAGCCGAAACATAGTCGGCGCCATTCGTCGGTATTGACGGGCAGAGGGCAGTAGGGGAAGCTCTATTTGATGCTGAACATATACCTAGCTCCTAAGGGGTCCAAAAGTCCCAGGCCGGCGTCCGATTCCATCGCGGCTGTCCTTGATTTTTTGAGATCTGAGGGAGTCGTCGGTGCATCTCTCGGCTCGGGTGAGTATGCCCCTGGAGATAACGCGGCAATCTTGTTCCACGCAGACGCAGACCAGCATCTCCTTCCTGTTGAGATCACCTTCGAAGCGTTCTTCATTCATGATGAGGCCAAGACACAGTTTATCCCGCGGGATCAGGATCTAGCTGAATTTGACCGAGCGGTCTGTTCGGTTTGTGAAGAGCCTGTTCACGTGGATGAGTTTGAGGAGTGTTTCGATCGGCTCGCTTTGTTCCCCGTCGATCGAGTCCAATACGAGTGCCCCTGCTGTTTATCCAGCTATCCATTTGCCCAGCTAGATTTTGGGCAGCCCACAGCGGTCGCATCTTTTTGGTTTCAGATAGAGGGCGCCGCGTTTAGTCGGCTCAATCCAGCCTTGCTCGATCACATCACTAAGCTTCTCGGTGTAATGCTGCTCGCGGTCCCTGAGGTCCTGGATGACCAGGTTCAGGAGTGGGCCTCCGTACGCGAGATGCGTTTTCGTTGATGCGTCGTTTGGTCGGGGTCGGCGTCGACGTCACATCCATTAGTAGAATCTCCCGGGTTCGATCTCGCCGAGACATTATCAAGGAGGTCTGCGCTGATGAGGAGTCGATCCTTTTCCCTCTCAGTGACCTGGACGCGGCTCGTCTTTGGGCTGGCAAAGAGGCCATCGTAAAGACGCTGGGCACCGGCTTTTGGCAGCGAGGAGTAGACTGGACGGATATCCGCTTTAGCGGAGATTGGCAGGCGACCTTACATGGTCGCGCTAAGCAGTATGCAGGTGCCTCTTCCGTAGAGGTCGCCTTCGAGATGCGTGGGGATTTCGTCATCGCGACGAGTCGAAGATGGTCATCGTCATAGCGAGTGGTAGTGTCAGCAGTATGAAACGACGGTCTACATCTTTTGATCGACTTCCCTGGGCGCATCATCGCGCGTCTGTGCACATTCTAATCCTCGCTTTATTTACTCTCTTGGGCTGTATGCCCGAGGCACAGGTGCCGCCCCTAGGTGATGTCGACGAGCGCCCAGAGCAAGACGTGATTCGCTTGGGGGGCTCCATCTTGGTCACCCCGATCGTAAAGAGGTTAGCCAGACTGTT
This sequence comes from uncultured Myxococcales bacterium, assembly GCA_937902595.1. Lineage (GTDB taxonomy): Bacteria > Myxococcota_A > Bradymonadia > UBA7976 > UBA1532 > UBA1532. The sequence goes on along the minus strand of CALELH010000628.1, from coordinate 3,510 downwards.
CGTAGCACAATCTCCGGGCGTAAAGATCGTCGTAGAGGTTCCATTGGATCCCGCGGGAGCGCTGAGAGCGCGAGCGGATGGTCGGCTCGATGGAGCGCTGGTTGTGGAGCCCGAGGCCGACCCCTCAGTGCGTGTCACGAGGGTCGCCCGTAGCGAGTTAGTTCTAGCCCTTGGGTCTGGGATTAAAGAGCGCTCCTTCAGCCCAGGACTTCTCAAGAGTCTTCTCACAGGCTTGGCTGGAGAGCATCAGGAGGAGGCGACCTACTTTCCACCGCGTGAGGCCGAGTTGGTGAATATCTTGGCGCGGCGAGGGCCACAATATGCGGAGATATTTCGGGCAAAGAACTCGCGAAAGAGGATCTCTGGATTGGATTATGGACGAGCACTTTGGGAGCAAGTTACGTCATTTCGTGGAGGCCTCACGCTCGCTGACCGAGGGAATTTAAGCCTCTTTGGTGCGCCTGTATGGGTAGGCTCTCTGAAGAACATTGAGCGTCCGTTTATCTCGCTCGCCATTGTGACGAAGAAGGAGCCACCCAAGCGCCTCGCTGAGTTTCTAGACTTCGTACAAGGGGAGGCCGGTGAGACGGCCCTAAAAGAGATGGGGTTCGAGCGTGAAGGACCATCTCAATGAGGCCGATCCCCCTCCGTGAACCCTTCCGTCGGAGAATGGCGGTTCTTGCCTTACTCGCAGGTACTTTAGTGGGGATCGTTCTTCCTGCGGTCTACTCTCAACGACTGTTTGCGGAGAGAGCGAGTCAAGCAAGTCTATGGGCGCAGCAACTTGCTGAGCGATATGAACTCTTGGCATCCATCCGTCCGCGGCTATGGTCCTATGATCTGAGTCGGCTAAACGAAATGAGCGCCTCGGTGATAGCAGAGCCGGTCGCGGGCCGAGTGTGCATAGATACGCCTCAGAGACAGCCCGCCTTCTGCGCTGGATCATCAAGCGAAGTTGAGGTTGCTGGCTGGTCGGCCATCGTGTCCAGGGATAAGATCGTTGGTCGCGTGCGCGTTGTGCTGGATGGCGACGAGCTTCAGCGAGTATCTCAGGTGGCTTGGTTAAGCGCAGGTACCTTGGGCTTGATTCTGGGGTTAGCCTTATTCTTCTTACCGACCGCGACAGTCCGTCGTGGTGATGAACAACAAGAGAGCCTTTGGCAGACGATACTGGAGGCGAACGCGGAGCTCGAGGCGAGGGTTAGAGACAGAACCGAAGCGCTGGCCAAGAGTGAAGGCCAGCTTAGGAAATTGAGCGCGCGCTTAGTCGCCGCACAAGAAGACGAGCGAGCTCGAATTAGCCGGGACCTCCACGATGACCTCGGTCAGATTCTGACGGCGCTTCGGCTTCGTTTGACGACAGCGCAGGCACTGCAAGAGTCCGGAGCGGCCACCGCTCCTCATATCGAGGCCGCTCTAGAGGCGGTCGACACGGGAGTCGACCAGGTGAGGGGATTAGCCCATCGACTCAGGCCGGTCGCTCTGGACCGATTGGGGCTCACTGATGCGCTCGATGGCTTGGTGCTCGATTGGTCACAGACGACGTCGGTGATTGTCGAGACCTGTTGGTCGGAGGAAGAGCCTGACGGTCCGGATGCTGAGGTTCTATTTCGTGTTGCTCAGGAGGCGTTGACAAATATTGCGCGTCACGCAGATGCCAGCCGTGTGCATGTTGAAATGTCGTCAACAGAAGGACGGTGGACGCTGACTCTTCAAGATGATGGGAGTGGTCTCTCGGGTCAGTCTACGGACGGGTTGGGCTTATTGGGACTGAGGGAGCGGCTCGCGGAACGTTCGGGAGAGTTGAAGCTCGACAGGTCCAGCCTGGGGGGATTATGCTTGTCCGCCAGTATCCCGAGAGCCTCCAACGAACAGGGAAATCAGGCATGACAGACAAGAAGACACGCGTCTATCTGGTCGAAGATCACACGATTGTTCGGGCGGGATTAGTAGCGCTACTACAGACGGCGGCTGACCTAGAGGTGATCGGCGAAGCTGCGGACGGTAGAACCGCCGTCGCGGAGATCGAGGAACTCAAGCCTGATGTTGTGCTGTGCGACCTCGCCCTGCCTGGTTTAAGCGGTCTCGACGTGATTCAACGCGTAGTCAAAGAGAGCGGGGGGCCCCGTGTCATTGTCCTGACGATGCACCATGATCACGTCTGGGTTCAGAGGGCGGTAGAGGCTGGTGCTTCGGGCTACGTCCTTAAAGGATCCGGTGTTCAAGATGTGCTGAACGCGGTCAGGGCCGTGGCTTCAGGCGAAGAGTTCCTGTCTCCTCGGGCTCAATTAGAGTCTCAGGTCGAGCCTTTATCTCCCAGAGAGCGAGAGGTCCTGACGCTGTTAGCCGAGGGTCATAGGAGCCGTGAGATAGGGGATATTCTAGAGATCTCATCGCGAACAGCTGAGCACCATCGGGCTCGCATTATGCGCAAGCTGGGGATCAATGACGTCGCAGGCCTCGTGCGCTATGCGATTCGAAATGGTCTTGTAGACGAGAACCTAAAGTAAAGAGAGGGGATGGGATCGACCGCTCAGTCTGCGATCCGATCTTCTCTCCCGCACCAAGCGTGAAGCACCCAACCCAAGTGATAGGGGCGACAGGTTGCGTTCAGTCTTAGAAACCAAGGCTTCGCCCTCATCGGCGAGGAGAGCCCACAAAACGCCGCAGCCCAGCCGGTTTGATATGCGACTCGATTCAGTGGGAAGCGTCGACGGATAGCTCTAAAGATGACCTGCTCATCTTCATCGACCATGGGAAGGCCAAGCTCATTTCGATAGAGCCAGCCCATACTCTCCTGATTTACCTTCGCGAAGGATCTTCCCGTCGCGTCTTGGAGGGCGTGCAAAGCCATCGGAGCCATCGCGTCTTGATGTACTGAGTACACCGGATATCGTTCAGTAACCCGTCCGCGTGCTGCGTCATAACGCCATGGCCAGCCGCCAAACGGATCCCTCAGACTGATGAGAGTGTCCGCGCACTTACTGGCCATAGAGAGGGCCTCCTCACTCTGGAAGACTCTGCCAAACGTAGCGAAGGCATACACCCAGTAAATCTGTGTGGAGAACAAGGCCATGTTTCGAACAAACCCTGGACCGCCTTCACCCCTATGAGCAAAGAGACCGCCGTTTTCACGCCAGCATTCTTTTCGAGCGAAGGCGAAGAGCGCCTCGGCGGCGGCCTTCATCGAAGGGTCGCTGTCTCGCTCCGCGTGGAGTGAAATTGCGGTGAGTGCCCACGCTAGAACGCGGCCTATCTGTTGGGAATATCCGCCCTCTAGTGACGTAAGTAGGCGAGACTTGAGCTCATCGCCAAGGCCACTGTCGATTGTACAATCAGCCCACAGCGCCATCGCGATGTGATCGATGTCCTCACCCTCAAAGCTGCGCAGCCCTTGCTTGAGCAGATCGGCGCCGTTGAGAGTCGTTTCGTAACCGGCTCGCTCCGCTTCGTGGACGCCCAGCGCTGACATCACCGTGTATCGCTTCCCCAAATGATGCACGACCTCTC
>CALELH010000627.1 GCA_937902595.1 uncultured Myxococcales bacterium | reverse complement strand
CCCGCCAAGCGGCATGCCGTGAACCACTCATCTCGATCGACCTCCTGACCGAGGACGGCGGCCAACTCGAGGGCGGCGACGTCCTGCTTTGAACGATCCCTGAGCATCTGCTGGATACGCTCGGCCCAGACCTCGGAGAGACTCTCCGGGAGGGTCTTTGAGGCGCCGGGTGCCAAGGTGTACCCATTGGGTCCAGCGATGAGAAGGTTCTGATCGACCCAGCTCTGGATGAGCTGGATGGTGAACATCGGGTTCCCCGCGGTGCGCGATTCGACCGTATGGGCTAGACCCGGCTCGAGGCAGACCATGCTCTTGAGCAGTGAAGTGTGGTTCTCGGAGTTCATCGGCGAGATGTCCAACATCGTCACGGTGTCGAGGGCCATTAAGTCTTCGAGGATCAGAGACTCGACGACGCGCTCGCTGAGTACCTCTTCTGAGACGGTCATGATCACGAGAAACGCGCATCGGTTTCTCTCCAGAAGCCAATACACGAAGTCCAGGCTCTCATGACCCCACTGGACGTCGTCCAAGCGCAGGATGACCGTACGCTCCAACGCGATCCGCTCAAGGTGGCGGGCGAGCACTAAGTTCCGCTCAACCAATGAGAAGAGGCGAATGGTGCTGCCGGTGTCCTGCTGCTCGTCCATGGCCGGAGGTAATAGAAACTCGCCCAGCGCGCTCGCCTCATCGAGGTCGTCTTCTTCCGTATGTAATAGAGCCATCAGACGCGCTTGCACCTCCGAGCGCGGTAGCCCGCTGCAGCGCAGGTGCCTCATGACCATCGCCGCGAGGCCGTCCGCTTGACCGCCGTCTTGGGAGTGGTGCGCGTGCAGGACCGTAGCGGCACCGGCTTCGTGAGCCCTGACGCTGAGCCACTCGGCGATTCGCCGTTTACCGACGCCCTCCGGGCCACGGAGAATGACCGCCTTAGGGGTGGCCGTTGTCTGCACTGTTCTCAGCTGCTCCCAGAGCTTGTCACGGACGGATTCACGGCCAACGAGGCGACTACGCCGCAAGGAGAACAGCTCTAGGCCGGTGTCGGGGAAGCTCGGCAGTTCGTGTCGTCGGCCCGCTCGCCAATCGAGGGGGATCGGCGCTCGCGAGGCGCGGAGGTTCATGGTGGATACCCCCTCGAAGTTGGGCTCGAGATCGTGGGTCGCCGCCGTCTCTTTCTCGCCGAGTGTGTCGAAGCCTCCAGTCACCATGGTGTCTTGCTGGACATGGAGGAGTGTGTCGCTCTCAATGGGAGTCTTGAGCTCATGGTCGGTGTCAAAGGTGGCGAGGATGTTAGGCAGCGCTAGGCCCTTGAGTGTCCACATTGCGTCGGCCGCGCGCTGAAAACGGTGGCGAGGCGTCCGACGGAGCAGTCGACGAACCCAGCGCTCGACGCCTTCGGGCACGGTGAACCGAGGTCGCATCTGGGGTGGGTCCTGCTCGAGCTTCGCGAGCATCGTGCCCATCGGGTGGTCTTCGAGGAAGGGGGGCTCGCCCGTGATCAAGGTGAACGCGAGACACCCCACCGCGTATAGGTCGGTCCAAGGACCAAAATCTCTCCACTGGCCATGACATTGCTCTGGAGCCATAAATTCGGGGGTGCCAGCCGCTCGGAGCCGCTCGACGTCAACGCCGATATCCATGGTCCCAAACGCGATCCCGAAGTCTGAGATCTTGATGTGTTTCTTATCGGTCAACAGGACGTTGCTGGGCTTAAGATCCCGGTGGATCACACCTCGGGCGTGGGCATGTGTCAGTCCGTCGAGGAGCTCTAGAAGCACGGCCTGGAGCGTGGCCCAATCGGTAATCTGGTCTGGCCCCGTCGGCGTCGCGTCCACATACTCCATCACTAGATATGGAGATCGTGGTCCGAAGGAAGACTCGCTCCCGCTGCCCGGCTTGATCTCGCCGAAGTCAAAAACCCTGACGATGTGTGGATGGTCGAGACGAGACATTGCTCTTGCTTCGTTACGAAAGGTCTGCCGGAAGCGAGGTCTCTGAGTCATGCGCCCCGTGAGGACCTTGATCGCGACGTCAAACCCTGTCGATTCGTGTATGCCGCGCCAGACCTGACCCATCCCCCCCTCGGCGATGGGGGAGGTGAGGATGAAGGGGCCCAGCTTGAGGGTGTCCTTGGTTTTTGTCGTCATCTCACTCGTTCACTCGAACCGGGGTGTCATCCCGATTCTTTTTTATGGCGTGCAGCGTCTCGGTGTCTACCTGCCCCTGGCGCAGGAGCAGCTCCGGGCGGTTCAATTTCGGAGCGGTCTCTTGCCATTGAGCGCGCGCTGTCGAGGCCGCTCGCTCGTAGGTTTGATCCGTCCCAATATAATCATAGGCGAACTGCTTGAATCCGGGCAGTGAACTTATCGCTTTTCCTGCGACGAAGCGGACCGAGGAGTAGGGATCGTTAAGTAATTCAACGAGATAAGGGGCGATCCAGTTCGTGCCACTCGCGGCCTGAGCTGGTGGCCAGCCCATGTGCCATGCGTAGGTCGCTCGGACCACCGCGTCTCCCTTGAGGAGACCCAGGATGGACGCGGCCCTCGTCGAATGTTCTTTCGTCGGCTTGAGGGGCTCCTGCTCATACCATTCGGTCAAGCTCTCAGCGACCTCGGCTAGGGTCTTGTCGAGGTGACAGAGGTTGCACGCTGTTGGTCGGCCGGTCCACGCGCTCGTCTTCGCGTTCGGACTGTCGACGCGATGGGCGCGGATGACCCCCAGGAGGCCAATGGTGGTGTGGGGCATATGACAGTTGTAGCAGAGGCTCCCGGCGGAGTCCGCCGGGTGATGCGTGTGTGCAGAGATGTCGGCGCCCTCCTTCGGATGACACTCGACACAGACGTCATTGCCTATCGCTTTCGCCTTGAGCTGATCGTTGGGGTCTCCCCCGTGCATCGTGTGGCAGCTGAGGCAGGACATGGTCCCTCGGGTGAAGCATCCTGTCTTGGCCAGGCCGTTGAAATCCCGACCCGCGACTCGGATTGTCCCGTCTTTCCAAAAGGCGTCATTCAGCAGGTTCGGCTCTTCGGCGAGATGGTTAGCCAGCCAGTCTGGAGGCGCTTCGGGCAAGTATTGAACGACGTGCCCAAAGCTCTGGATCGTATTGCCTGGATAGAAGTCGTCTCCGTCTTCACTCAGGACAAGCTCTGCGTGACATTGAGCGCATACGTGACTCGCTTTGCGGTGATCTAGCTTACTCGGATTAACTATGTCGTCCTCAGCGGTGTCATCGATGCGCCCACTGTAGCGGTCGAGAGGCCCCGTGAAGCGCGCGATATGGGCTTTGCCCGGACCGTGACACGCCTCACAGGCGATCCCCAGCTCGGCGACGTTTGCTTCGCCAACCTGTTGGCCCGGTACCCATTTAAACGAGGCGCGCACGCTGTGGCATTGGTCGCACCCATCGCTCCAGCGGTCGCCATAGGGTTCACTCTCATCGAGTGGATCCGGCGCTTGCAAGAAGGTGTGATCCTCGTGAGCCCAGCGCTTGGCTTTAATCAAATAGACAAAGGGGAATTGAGCGAGTCTCCCGGTGTACTGAACGCGGTTTGCGTAGGAGACCGCCTGTCCATATTCCGATGTGTTCCTGTCCAGGGAGACGTGACTGGGTGTGTTTAGCCCCTCAATGATCTGTGATTTACCAAGGCTCGCGTCGATCAGGCCAGGTGCGCGTCCACCTCGAGCGTCTGGACCATGGCAACGACTGCATAAGGTTTTGAAGGCCTGGCGCTCCTCCTTAGGGATCTCTTCACCGAAGCTTGGCATCGGGATCCAATATGCTTGCATGTGGTGTGAACCGGTCGTCATGACGACTGGACGCACGAGCCGCTCCGCCTCAGCGACCCCCTCTGTACCGAAGACGGGCATGTCGACGAAGAAGCCTCCGTTATGTTTGAAGACCCGATACTTTCGGTCCGTATCTACGAGAACTCGGCCGTCAAAGGGACCCAATACGCTCTCAGGAGTCGCGACCTGGGTCATCGTGCGGTGGTAGGAGCGATACCAAGAGGTGTAGGCCGACGGATGGCATGACCGACAGGCGCTCGAGCCGCTATAGCGCTCCCCAGTCTCTTTGACCAGGACGGCTGGTCGATACACTTCTAGTCGACTCGCCACGGATGGTTCTTGATCTAAAGCAAGAAAGATCAGGGCGCTGACTGCGCTCAAACCGAGGACAGCACGCATCCATGGACGAGTCACATAGAGGGCGCTCGTGACCAATAATATCGTGAGAACTATAAGCTCCACTCGCCTGAATTCCCCCGGACGTGTCCGACCAATGTACGCCGCGAGCGAAGCTGCGCCAAGTCTGCGATACTTGACTGTCGAGGGTCAGATAGTCCAAACAGGGACCAAGATGTCCCGAGCGACCACTCACAGTGGGCGTCTGGGCTGGGTCACTTGAGCCAGATATGCAGTGAGGATGATACCATGACCGACAACGAGCAAACGCGTGACGATGTCCTGGTGAGAGCTATGGCGTGCGACAAGACGGTACGCATCGTCATCGCTCGGACCACCGGGATCACCGAGGCGTTACGCAAGGCAAATGACGCGGGTCCTCTCGGTACAATCGCCTTGGGTCGAGTCGCGACCGCCGCTTTATTGATGAGCGCGACTCTCAAGGACCGACAACAGGTCGGTGTGCAGATCAACGGCGATGGTCCCTTGGGTGAAGTCTACGCTATCGCTGACTGGACCGGCCGCGTTCGCGCTACGGTCGTCGACCCACACGCTCAGCTTCAAGATGGGCCAGCGACTGACTTGGCCAGGGGGATCGGTGAGGGGAGCTTCAGCGTCATCAAAGGTCTGTCCGAGGACGCGCCATATCGTGGGGTCGTTCCATTAGTCACCGGTGGAGTCGCTGAGGATCTCGCGCACTACCTCCTTAGCAGCGAACAGATAAACAGCGCCGTCGCCATCGGGGAGCTGTTGACTGCCGAGGGCGTACAAGCGTCCGGTGGGCTCTTTGTTCAAGCGATGCCGGGCGCGGACGACGCGCAGGTGAGTCTATTGGTCGAGCGACTCGAGACCCTACCACCCATCGCAGATTGCCTCAGTGGTGGAATGACCCCGAAGATGATCATGGATCACCTCAGCGACGACAGCGAGGTCGTCAGTGAAGGGGCCGTTGAATTTCACTGTCCTTGCACGCGAGAGGAGTTCGCTCGGCGACTCTGCATGCTTGGAGAGGATGAGCTGAAGAAGCTCACGGAAGAGCTGGAGGTCGTCGACACCGAGTGCCATTTCTGCCGGAGCATCTATAGCTTCGATCGTGAGCAGGTCAATGCGCTGATCTATGGGGCCCGAATGTATGACCTTGCTGATTAAAGACGATCCAGATTCGGGCGTTGTGTTCGAGCAGGCAGAGGGAATCGCGACGATCACGCTGACTCGAAAGCGGATGTCTCTGAAGATGTTAGAGGCGCTCGCTGGAGTCCCCGAGTTCGTCGCAAAGTCCAACGCTAGGGTTCTCACGCTTCAGAGCGCGGGAGATGACTTTTGCCACGGCATCGACCTGTCTGACTCTGAGATCCTCGGCAGCGTTCAGGCCGATCAAGGTCGCTCCGTGGCGGCGCTGGGGGGCCAGGTGGTTAAGAGATGGTGCGAGCTCTCCATTCCTACGATCGCCGTCATCTCGAACTGGACTATCGGTGCGGGGGCATGCCTGGTGTTTGCCTGTGACTTTCGCTTCGCGACGCCCCTGGCTCGTGTGTCGTTCCCGGAGATCGATCGCGGGATGCATTTAAGCTGGGGGATTCTGCCGAGGCTCGTTCAAGAGTGTGGTGTCTCCATGACGAGGCGCCTCGCGATGCTAGGTGATCCTGTCTCCGTAGAGGAGTTTCCCGTAGACACGTTCACCGTCACGCAGAACCTGACGGACGACGCTCACGAGTTCGCGGCGCGCTTGGCAGAGAAGCCTCCAGAGGCTCTTCAACACATAAAGTCGGTCCTCGCGAGCTCGTCGCCGACGAACGACCAGATTGATGAAGACGTGAGACGCTTCGTCGACTCGGTCTCGAGCCCTGGATTTGCCCAGGCGATGGCTGATTGGTTCTCGGGGAAACGCTGAGGGCGATCTCTAGGCGTCAATGTGGCCTAGAGCTCGTTCGGGATCGATGTGATCGCGTATTCGTCGTTTGATCTCTTTGGCCTCCAGGAAGCCATGTTCCTTGCGATCGAGGACCACGACCTCATCGATCTTGATGGAGAAGACCCCCGCTTCCGTCGCTGGACTCAGTCGCACCCCGGCGAGGTCATCCTCAAAAGTGGAGAGGAGTTCCTGTGCATACCAAGCCGCTCTAAGCAGCCATTTACACCGTGGGCAGTAGCGGATCTCGACCTCTGATTTGCTTGAGTTTGTCATGGTGTCCCTCCAAATTGCGTAAGATCTTAATAAGGATGTGGAGACTCTTGCAGCACTTAACGTATACTACCGATGATTCTGCATCACGTGGAAACTTGACGACCGGGGGAGGCGTCCGGGAGGGCCATTATGTATCGATTTCTATCCGTGCGCGTGTGCGCGATTTTCGCGGTGTTTTCGCTAGCGATTGGGTGTGACAGCGAGTCCGGCGGCGGCGGCATGGGCATGTCCACCGATGCGACCAACATGAACGGGGACGCAGGTCCCCAAGGTGACGGTGGTCCGGCAGGTGACGCCGCGCTT
>CALELH010000626.1 GCA_937902595.1 uncultured Myxococcales bacterium | reverse complement strand
CCCGACGTAGAGGCCCTTGAGTTGGCCTTGCGCGACTGCATCGTTGACGCGCCGGCATAGACCCCTTTGTCCGCTACTGCTGCGCCGGGTGAGCTATCGACGAAGGGTCGTGGTCACCGCAGGCTGCTCGCTCATTGCTCAGGGTAAGCCAAGAGCCGTATGTTCGGGGGACAGATGTTTGCCAAAACGGTGGAGGGCTTTTTGTCCCCAAGAAGCGATCACTGAATGTCGTGCCTTGAGTAAGCCAGTACGTGGTTGCCAAACAGGGTGGTAGATTCCATGCTCATGGCGGAGGTGCATCCCTGATGGCCAAGAAGAGGCAACGCCGACACGCTCAGAAGTCCGTGGCATTAAAACCAGCTGAGCGCTACGCCCGCGCTCTACGTCAGTATGAAGCCGGCCATCTATCGCGTGCTGAACAGACCCTGAATGCCTTGATCAAGCTCACGCCAAACCATGTAGAGACGCGGGTTTTACTCGCGCGGATTTGTGCTCATCTCGATGAGTATGACCGGGCCAGCGCGGAGCTCCAGAAGGCGATTGAGCTGGAGCCGTCGAACGCACAGCTGCGCTTGAATCTGGGGGAGGTTCTCTACCAGGCGGGCAGAGAACTCGAAGCGGTCACCGCCCTGGAGACAGCTCATCACATGGACCCTGAAAACCGACGGGCTCTCGATGGGCTCTCGAGCATCTTGTTCAAGCAGGCAAAGAGTGAGCGGTCCGTAGCACTTTGGACCCGTGCACGGAGCTACCTCGAGCGATATTGCGCTCTGGAGCCAACAAACGTGCCCAAGCGGTGGATCTTGGCCGATTGTTATGAACGCGAAGGTGCGAAGGATAAGCGTCTCCAGACGCTGCGAGAGATCCACAGCATAGCCCCCGAAGACCCATCTGCGAGTCACCTTATCGCCGCGGCAGACGGACGGGGAGAGGTGACGACGGCCGACATCAGCTACGTTCGGGACGTATTTGACGCGGCGGCTGAACATTTTGACCGGGAGTTGGTGGACACCTTGAAGTATCAGGTTCCCCAACAGATCAAGAGCGGTGTGGATGCCCTCCTCAAAGCGGGGCAATCCCTTGGCCATGTGCTGGATCTGGGGTGCGGAACCGGATTGGTCGCGGAGGCCATAAGGTCACGGTGTCAGTCCCTAACGGGCGTTGATGTCTCCAGCCAAATGGTTGAGAACGCTCGTAAAAAAGCGCTCTACGATAATCTCCATGTTGCCACTCTTGAAGACTATCTGGACGAGGCCTCAACTCCGTACGATACGATCATCGCGGCCGACGTGCTCATGTATGTTGGAGCTCTCGAAGACGTCTTCGCGAAGGTGGCCCAAAGACTCGCCGAGGGCGGTCTATTTATCTTCTCCATCGAGCTCCTTGCGGAGTCAGGCTTCAAACTACAGAGCTCAGGTCGGTTCGCCCACTCGGACGCGTACGTTCACCAGTTGATCTCACGCTTCGGTTTCTCACAGATACAGGGTCAGGAGATGACCATTCGTATGGAGGGCACGTCCCCGCTTATGGGTGTGCTTTACGTGCTCCGTCGCGTGCGGCGGAGCGGGTCGATGTGAAGCTGTTTGGCACGTGCTTCCTCAGTAACCATTACACTTAGCGGCCGATCAGACGTTCTACACGCCCTGACTGTAGACAGCTGTTCACGCCTGCGCCCAACCACGTAGTGAACCTCAGTTATCGATCTTGATACTCAAACCCGGCGAACGAGTAAGTTTGGGAGGTAAGTGTTTGAGTTTAATGTTGAATACCCATGTCTTCTCTTGGGGCTTAAACCTGGCACGGGTACTGCTATAAGACTGGGCAAGTGACAGTTCATCATTCAGAGGGGTTTCCAAATGACATCGTCCAATACGCATCTCAACATCTCATTATCTATCGACGGCAAGCGATCTGTTCATCAGGGTTCGGTGATACGATGCATCGCCATCTTGGCTATCGCGCTTGCCGCTCTTGGGGTCTGGCAGCCGGTATGGGCCTGTAGCCCGGCCGCGCCGTATACGGTCATACTTCAGGATGACACACCGGAGTGCGTCGTGGTCGAGGAGGGTATGTTTAACTCGATCACTGTAGAGAATGGCTGTGGCGGTGATTTGACGCTGGTGGTCAGTGAGGGATACGGCACGGACGGCACCCAGAGTATGTCGATCACCATCGAAGAGGGAGATGCGGCCAGTATTGACCTGACGCCTATGTCCAGTGAGATCACCTGGACCTTGGTGGATGGGCAGTCAGACCCAAAGATGGGGATGGTTTCCGTTGAGACGCATCGTCCCCAAACGGACTGTGGGGATTTGCCCTTCGGCTGCGACACCATGGCGACCGACGATGATCCACTGACCAGCGTTTTGCTGTTCTTGGCCGTCGGTCTGGTCGTGATGCGCCGACGCGTTGTTGATGGTCCACGTTGGAGGAATGACCGATGACTCGATGTGTCCCTGTCTTGTGCATCAGGTGTGCAACGTCGGTCTTGTTCCGATAGAGGTGCTGCAACGTCGGTCTTGTTCGACAGATACCGATAGAGGTGCTGCGGAGTGCCAACAAATGTGTCTGGCACCTATTCTGGGCCGCTAAGGCACCTTTTTCGGAGGCCTGTGATCTTACTGAGTGGGTATGGGACCGCCATTACCGACGGCATCAAATTTCCTCCGGATGCAGTGCTTGGTAAACCATTGTCACTGGATGAACTCAGAACTGTCATCGGCCAGATCTATACCGATCGAATGGCAATCTAAGCCATTCTCGTTCTATCTCTCTCCACAGCGATGATGAGGATAGGAAGCTCAAAGCCCGTTTAGCGGAGGGATAAGGAGGCTAGGAAGTTCCGCACCTGTCGGCCAGCCGATATACCACAAATCATATTATTTTCATGGACGACGACTTGCCAAGAGGGGGGTGGACTTCCTAACATCCGTCGGTAGGAGGATGGGGCACATACAATCGTCGTAATAGGTCGGCCTTTGTACCGTGAACCCAGATATTTAAGGGGGAATTAATGAATCTCGGAATGAGGACTCGGTACAGCATCTCATGCACTCTAATTTGCGCGCTTAGCCTAGTGGTCTTTTCCCTAAGCGGCTGCGGTGGAGAGAGCTCTGAACCACAAAAAGCACAACAGAAGACGTCAAAGAAGGCGACCACAGAGAAAGTGAAGCCAAAAAAGAGTGTCGGAACCGACTCATCTACTTCCAAGAAGAAAGCTGAGAAAGTGACCGATGGCGACACAGATCTCCACCCGATGCTCGCCGCGACGATCGAGGCGCTTAAGTCCTATGGACAGGAAGTGGGCCTTGCGAAGCCTGAGATCGAATACCCGAACCACACCGCCCATCTGAAGTGCTTTACCAAGAGCCAAAAGAGAAGCTCGAAGGATATAAAGAACCTGTGCAAGAAGCTCGAAAATGAAGCTTGGTATTCATCTCGAGAGCAGAGACAGAATGAGTCAGCCTTTGCACAATATGAACGCAAGCATTATCGCATCGACTACGACTGGCGGAGTCGCATGGGACTACTCCGTCAGGACAAGAGGGGCTGTTGGGATGATAAAGTCAAAGCGTGGACGAGCGCCCGTAAGCAAGCTAAATGCACAGGTGACTGGCGACTGCGTACTTTCAAGTACCGCAAGAGTAAGAAGGGATACCTGTATTCGGCTGGCTCAATGCCAGTAAAAACGAACCTCATGACTCTCATCGAAGCCAAGAAGGTCAAGATGCCCGCGCGTTTTGCCTGCCAGGTGAGTGATGTCAAGAGCTCGGGCAAAGGTAAGAAACTAAAGGCCTCTATTTCATGCCTGACCATCGACCGCGTTCGAACACGGATTGAGATATCGGGAGACCGAACCGATGTGAATGTCGGTGACATCGTCTCAGCACCTTTTGGATCTGCCCCAAAATCTGGGATGCTCTTGTCTCTGGATCGACGCAATAACTGGCTTCTGACGTCACAAGCCGACGCCATCAAGATCGAACAAGCAGCTGAGTGCCCGTCTGCCGAAATCCTCGCTCCTCACTTCTGCCGGTTCGCTGGTACACGTTCTGCACCCGCTCGAACGTTCTCTGCGTGTTCCGCTGCAGGTAATTCGGCGAAGATCGCCAGTCTGTTGAAGACTTGGGACCGCGCACGAAAGCTTGAAGGTAAGACCGAACTGATGATCAACGCGACGACCTTCGTCCTAGCAGGAGATCAGGGCAATGTAGCCGTTCAAATCATGCGGGCTCGACACCAAATCGAGGCCAATAAGAGGGGCGACGCAATCAAAAGTCTTGGGGCTGCTCTGAAGGCGTCTGACAAAAAGCGCGTTGTGGCGCAAATCGCTAAGATCGCGGCAAAAGCAGAGATGCCGGATGTGGAGATGAGCGCTTATCGAGCGGGATGTACTCTCGGTGATAAGAGGGCTTGTAAGAAGTTACCGGTTGAGCCCACCGAGTAATACAGGTCCACGCCATTGCTCAACAGCGTTGGCGTGGGTGCCTCCTCATCGCGTGCTGACTTTCTAGAACGTGGCCATCCTCGAGGGTCACGGTGCCTAATTCGATGCTACTAATTAGGTGAAGAGGTATATCGGTCAGGCTGCTCAGGTGTTGCGCGAAAAATTCGT
>CALELH010000625.1 GCA_937902595.1 uncultured Myxococcales bacterium | reverse complement strand
CGGTCCAGTACGCGTAAAGACTTCGAGCAACTGGAGAGAGATCACAAGAGGGCGGAAGATACGGCCCAGCGGTTTCGCGATGAGCTTGGGCAGATCGATGCTCAAATCGACGACGCGGTGACCACCGAGAAAGCCGCCGAAGAGGCGCTCAAGAAGGCCGAGGAGAATCGCGGAGACAGGCGTCGTGCGATGGCGGCATCCGAGGAGCGCGTACGCCAGGCTGAGGCGGCTCGCGACGCGGCGGTCTCAGCGGTGCACGACGCTCGGGCGCGTGCCATGGGTCGCAATGAGCGTCTGCTCACCATGAAGACGCTCCTCTCAAGACTTGACCGTCAGATCAACGAGATTCAGGTGCGCAGGGATCGGGTTGTCTCTCTAGGGGCTGACGTCGAGAAGCGCCTCGTTGAGCTTGGGATCGAGAGTGAGGCAGGCAAGGAGATTCGGAAGAAGGCTGAGGCTGAATCCGAGACTCTGGCGGCGAGCCTGGTAAAGGTACGGGTGATTCACCAAGAGTTGGTCACAGCCGTTACGCGTGTCGATGAGACTCTGGAGGATACGCGCCGTCGGCGTGACAGCCTGCGGTCTAAACAGGGGGACGCGCGGCTCGAGTTTGAATCGTTGAAATTGAAGATGCAGGCGCTTGAGGGCAGGATGCGGGATCGGTATCACGTCGCCTTGAGCGAGATCATCCCAGTCTATGGTGAGGGAGAGCGCCCTGGTACTGAGGAGGCGACACGGCTCGGTGAGCTAGAGGTTCTCCTTGAGCGAATGGGTGAGGTGAACCTGGCGGCCATCGAAGAGTTTGAAGCCGTCGAAGAGCGCCATGTTTTCTTGGTCGCTCAAAGGGAAGATTTGCTGAACGCGCTGGCCGATTTAGAGCAGGCGATCGAGGAGATAGACCGGACCTCAAAGAAGCTCTTCCAGGAGACCTTTGAATGCGTCAATGGTCACTTCCAGGCTCTATTTCCTCGGTTGTTTCGGGGCGGTGAGGCCGCGCTGATCCTCACGGATCCTGATAATCTATTGGAGACCGGCATCGAGATGTATGTCTCGCCTCCCGGGAAGAAGGTGCAGACCGTCGAGCTTCTGAGCGGTGGTGAGAAAGCCATGTGCGCCATCGCTCTGGTGTTCGCCGTGTTTAAGCATCGGCCTAGCCCGTTCTGTTTGCTGGACGAGGTTGATGCGCCTCTCGATGAGGCCAATATCGGTCGTTTTAATGAAGTGGTCCGTGAGATCGCTCAGACGAGTCAGGTGGTCCTAGTGACCCACAACAAGCGGACGATGGAGATCGCCGACGCGCTCTATGGAGTGACCATGGAGGAGTCTGGTGTGAGTAAGCTCGTCGGCGTGAGAATGTCCTAAGGGAACCCACAAGTAATGATCACATTTGAATCAATTATTCAGCAGATTGTGACGGCTCAGGGCGAGACTGTTCCACCCGCGAGCCCAGCGGTCGAGTACACGATCTATGGTGTCATAGGCGCCTTTGTCCTCTTCATCGTGTTCCGCGCCTTGAGCATGAAGCCCGACTTTGACGCCAGTAAAGACCGCGTTCAGCCGGAGAGCCAGGGGGGCACTCAGTCCGCGGAAGAGATTGAAGCTGAAGCGCGTCGAGTCTTCGAGATTCCCCACGTTGAGGTGAATGAGGAAGACGCGGAGTCGTATCCGCAGGTGCGGATTATGCGGACCGAGAATGACTCGGCGCCGACGACCCGTGACGAGAGCGCGGCCAGCGCACCCAGCGTTGCGGCGCCAGAGCCTGAGCCGGAGGACCCGTCGACGGAGAGAGCGGGCAAGACTCTGCGCGAGGGGCTGTCTCGTACCCACGATGGCTTCGTCAAGAAGCTCGGCCGGCTGTTCGGCCGCGCAAAGACCCTGGACGACGATCTGCTCGCCGAGCTCGAGGAGGCTTTATTCACCGCGGACATCGGGGTGAGGACAAGCCAGGCGCTCGTCGACATGTTGCATCAGTCTTTGAAGGGGAAAGAGCTTGCCGACCCTGAGCGAGTGTGGACGCAGCTAAAGACCGAGATTCGGACGATGCTGGGTTCGGAGGTCAAGCCGCTGGATCTAGAGCGAGCGTCTCCATTCGTAATCATGGTCGTGGGTGTCAATGGCGCTGGAAAGACCACGAGCATCGGGAAGTTGGCGAGCCGTTTTCGCCAAGAGGGTAAATCCGTCCTCTTGGCGGCAGGTGACACCTTTCGAGCGGCCGCGGTAGAGCAACTCGAAGTCTGGGCTGAGCGCGCTCAGGTCTCCGTCGTGCGCGGTAGGGAGAAGCAGGATCCGTCGAGCGTCATCTTCGACGCCTGTGAACAGGCGCAGCGCGACGGTGTGGACGTGATCATCGCTGACACCGCTGGTCGACTTCAGGCTAAGAAAGAGTTGATGGATGAACTCGAGAAGGTGCATCGCGTCGTCGGAAAGGCGATCCCTGGTGCGCCACATGAGGTTTGGCTCGTGCTCGACGCGACGAACGGTCAAAACGCGATCAGTCAGGCCAAGGAGTTTCGCGCTGTCGTTGACGTGACGGGCCTCGTTCTGACGAAGCTAGACGGCACGGCGAAGGGGGGCGTGGTCATCGGGATCTGCGATGAGATGAAGCTCCCGGTCCGTTTCATTGGCATCGGCGAACAGGTCGGAGACCTACGGCCGTTCGATCCGTCCGCCTTCGCTGACGCGCTCTTGATGGATGACTGACCTCCACTCGTGGCTGTGGGGATGCGTGCCAGGTGTTGTCGTAGACCTAGAGCCATGATAATCATTTCTAAACGCATCTGCGTAGGGATCTAGCTCCATGTCTCGGGCGTCTTTCATCAGTTTCATCGTGCTCGCCGTCTTATGGGCGCTTCCGTGCGTTTGCGCTGCGGATGACGACGCGGATATGACGTTCGATCTCGATGAGATTACAGGCCCTGCGGACACCGGCGGGGGCGCGCCTGCCAACACAGGCGGCGACACGATGACCTTTGAGGTCGTTGATACGGAGAAGGCCGCCAGTAAGTTCGAAGCTGAAAAGCAGGCGGAGCAGGACCTCATACGCGTTATTCAGCACCGTCCATTCCTTCGGAGAAAGCGATTCGAGGTGGCCCCGTTCATGGGCACCAATATCAATGACGCGCTGGTGAATTTTCTCCTCGCGGGGGCGAACATGACCTATCACCTGACTGAGGTGATGGCGATCGGCTTGAATGGGACCTGGGCCCTCGGTAATGAGACTGATCTCTTTAATCAGGTGATCACCGATTATGATGTCTTTCCAGAGGTCTCTAAGACGCGCTGGGCGGCTAGCCTCGATTTCCAATACGCGTTCATGTACGGGAAGTTCGCCTTGTTCAACACGTGGATTATCCCGTGGGACACCTATGCGATTCTTGGCGCAGGAGCCACCCAGACCCAGCTCGCGACCCATCCAATGCTCACGGCTGGTGTGGGGCAGCGTTACTTCATGAACCGATGGTTTAGCTTGGACCTCGCGCTGCGGGATGCTGTCTACAATGAGGATTACCCAGGTGGGAGTGAGATCGTGAATAACGTCTCTTTTACTGCGGGTGTGAGCTTCTTCATTCCACCAGATTTTGAATATCGGACGCTGAAGTGAGGAGGCTATGATGCAGTATCGTCAACTCCTCCTCGTGGGGTGCATATTCGGTCTCTTACTGCCGACGATCTGTCAGGCAGCTAATATCCAGGGACCCCGGCGAAGCGCGCTTCAAAAACTTCAGGACGGAGACGCGGTTCGTAAGCGACTCTTATTAAGAGAGAGCCGCTTCGAGGTGACACCGACACTTGGGTTCACCCTGAATGACGCCTATCGCCGAAACGCGCTCTTTGGGGTTAAGCTAGATTATCACTTTAGGGATAACCTCGCTGTTGGGACCGCGCTCTTAGTCGGAGTGTCCTTCGATTCTGCCCTCGCTGAGCAGTTGAACGCGAAGCGTAAGGAGCGGATCGCGAAGGGGAGCTTCTCTGACGTTGGGCTGCTCGGGTCCGTTGATCTAACCTATACGCCTCTGTTCGGTAAGGTCGCGTTCTTGGGACGCAAGGTGCTCAATTATGACTTTCAGGTCTCTCTTGGCGGCGGCGTCGCCAACCTCTCAGGTTCTAAGGATGTTGAGGGGCTGATTCCCGTGGCCGTCGCTGGAGCGGGTCTTCGGATCTTTGTTGATCGTTGGATGGCGGTGAACCTGCAAGTGCGAGATTACTTGTACTCGTCGGCGCTGAACTCCATCGCTGACGTGACGACGGACGAGCAAGAGACGAGAGCTGATTCAGCTGTAAGGAATAACTTCGTTTTTACGATGGGTTACTCCTTTCTGTTCCCAAAGGTACCTAAGGTAAGCGACTGACTGAATGCACGGCTTCCGCCGGAGATTGTTTGGCACAGGGAGACGCCGCGCGTTCACCCTGGTCCTGAGTTTAGCCGCCTTCTATCTGGGCGGTGCCCTCGCACATGGTTATATAGACGATCGCTGTGCCTCGCCCGGGCTGAGCTTTGTGCTCGTCTTCTTATGGGTGGCCGGAGGGGCTCTACTGGGCCTCGTTACGCTGATCGCCCTCGGTGACAGAGTGATGGGGCCTGGGTTCGTAGACGACTTTCTCGCCGACGAGATGGAGGCTTTGGACGCTCGCTTGAGTGGCGAGGAGCTGCCCGAAGAAGAAGATGAGTTTGACGCCGAAGCGGTGCTCCGTCGGAGCGGTGGTGGAACGCGTTTTGGCGTGTACTTCATTCTATTTTTCCTCGGCCACATCTACCTCGGCAACCAACTCAGCAGTGAGTTTTTGCAGCGATACACTCACCCTGGCGTGGCGCTCATCCATCTGAGGAGCGACGACAGCGAGCTCAGACGTCGTGGCCTGGACATGATGACCGAGCGCTTAGATTTCACCCTTACCCCTCAGGTCGAGAAGATCATCTTGCAGGCTCTGGACGATCCAGAGGAGGGCGTTGTGGCGCGCGCCGCTCACGTAGCGGCCGTAGTGGATGCACAGGTGGCGGTGTCGAAGCTCGTCAACTTAATCGACCAGAGACCAGCCCTCAGTTTTGCGCTGTTGATCGCTTTGGGTCAGCTGGATGGCCCCGAGAGCAGGGCGGCCTCGAAAGCTCTCTTAAGCTCGAAAGAGGCCAATAAGGAGCCCGTCGCGCTCGCGTATTATCTCGGATTGCTTCGTATCCCTGCGGTCGAAGACCTGCGGAGAATCTACACGGCGGCTAAGGACGAAGAGAAGGCCCGAGTCGCCGCCGTTTGGTCGCTGGGGCAGCTCCGTGATGGTCGTCTACTAGAATTTATGGTCGCGGCTCTATCTGACCCCTCGTTGACCGTCCGTTGCGCGGCTGTTGAGGCCTTAGAGCTTATGGTCGTTACGGACAGCGCGCCTGCGCTAATGACGGCGTTTGAGGCAGAGAAGGATCCACACTTGTATTGCCCTGAGGTGAACCTCCCCGTTCAGGAGGGCGGCCCGATTGTGCAGATCGTGAGATATCGAAAGATCATGTTTAGCTTGGTGCGCGCCATGGCCACCACGGACCACCCGAAGCTGATTCATTGGCTGGTGGAGCATCAGGAGGACACGGACGATTACCGAACGCGTGTGCTCATGGAGAAGTTGTGGAAGAGCCTTAAGGCGAAGGACGCCCGTGGTGACCTAAACGGGATCCGTCGCAGACTGCAGCAGAGGGCCGCAGAGAAGGGCACACCGACGCCTGCGGCCGCCAAAGAGGGTTCACAGTAAGTGAGCGAGAACAGTGACATCCAAACAGGTGATGGGGTCGCCCCTCTCACTTGGGCCTTCGGCGGAGGCAAAGGGGGCGTAGGTAAGTCTCTCGTGTGCGCTGCTGTGGCCGTCGCGTTGGCGCAGCGGCACCTTCGAGTGGTGGCTGTTGATGTGGACTTTGGTGCAGCCAACCTCCACACCCTCTTGGGGCTCCTACATCCACCTCGAGGGTTGGCCGAGTTCCTCACGAATCCAGAGATCTCCCTTGAGGAGCTCTGTGTTGAGACACAGGTGCCCGGGCTGCGTCTCTTGAGTGGGGCCGCAACCTTTCTGGGAACCGCACATCCACAGCCGGCTCTCCGTCGCCGATTCATCTCTCAGCTCAAGTCATTAGACGCCGACGTCGTTCTGATCGATCTGGGCGCGGGAGCCCACTACACGACACTCGATTTCTTCACCGTCGCGGGCCACCGAGTCATCGTGACGAGTCCAGAGCCAACCTCGATCCAGAACACGTATGGTTTCCTCAAGGCTGCGGCCTTTAGACGGCTCGAGTTGGCGCTCTCTGAAGAGCCTGGTTTTGAGCCGCTCTTCGCTCGAGCTGTAAAGCCGAGGGGAGACGACCGGTTGGAGTCCATCGGCCAGTTTATGGAGGCCATCGGGGAGGTGAACCCAGGGCTCGCCGATCGGGTGCGCAAAGAGATCGATGGAATGCGCCCGATGCTCGTCATTAATCAGGCAGGGCTGGAGGACGAAAAACGAGTGTATGGAGCGCTCGCTGTCGTCTGTCATCGCTACCTAAGCTTTAAGCCAGAACATGCGGGCACTCTGCCTGATGACCCGTCGGTCCGCGTGGCGGTTCGTCGTATGCGCCCGTTGTTGATCGATGCGCCGGACAGCGCCTTTGGTCGCTGCGTGGGCCAGCTGGTTGATCGAGTGCTGAGTCAGCGGGGCAATCCTGGGTATGAACTCGTTCTTGATGCAAGTGAGCACGCCGCGAGAGGGACTCAGTTAGAGGAGATGAATCGGCTCGTCAAAGGCCCTGAGTCGTCTTCATCGGAGAGACCCGAGCCCGCGCCGGTGCCCGAGTCAGAGGTGGGGGAGATGCAGATCCCCGCGCGCCCAGCAGGCTCCCTAGCGGATGTCTTGGCCCGCGTGGGGCCGGAGGCGCGTGCCGATGACGACACCGATGACTCTGTTGATGAGTCGTCCTCGGAGAGCGTCGCCGAAGAGAGGTCGTCTTCCGATGACCTGGTCGAACCCGAGATGAACTCGGAGCCGTCGACACCTGTGACGGACCGGAGGTCAGAACCCTCACGCGGAAACCCGCTGGTGGCGCCACCGAACTCCTTGATTGATGCAGCTAGAGACACGTTTACAGGACCACCGGCGGAGGTCGTGACCGCTGATGAAGAGGCGCTTGAGGCCTATCACCTCGAGAAGTCTGAGGGGCTGCTCGCGAGCCAACACCACGTGTCAGTCTATGCGGATGAGCAGTTTACTGAGACGGGTGACATCCATCCGGACTCCTTAGATGGTGCACTGGATGACGCGTTGCTCGGGGAGCTGTCCGATGAGTATTCCGGTGAGCCTAATGAGGACGCGTCCAATCCTGGCTTTACCGAAGCCGAAGATGAGGCACGAGAGTCGGAGCGCCTCGAGGAGGGGTCAGTTCAGGATGACGGCCCCGCGACAGGCGTCGTCAGCGGCAAGACCATAGAGGAGCCGATCGGCGATCTCGATGCTGGCGGAGAGGCGATGCCCCCAGCGGATGCCACTGAGGAGCTGGCCGAAGACGAGGTTCCGGTCGGTGGCCTCCAAAGTCTGAGAGGGCCCGATGGCGCGGAGTCTGCCGAGGAACCCGCCGCCGATTCAAGTGACGCCCCCCCTGAGTTAGAGCCGGACGCCTCTGAGCTGCTCTCGGATGAACATGATTCGGGTCGCGTGGCTCTTGAGTCTGGTCCCGAAGAAGATGAGGGCTCTCTTGAACCGGGGGATGTTAGCGATGAAGCCGACCTCGTCGACTCCTCGGCGCCCACCGATGATATGGAGCCAGAGTCTCCGGATGGCGCCAGTGATCTCGAGGAGGTATCAGAAGGCGAGGCGGATGGTCTCCCTCCCGAGCAGCCGACGAGCGAGATCTCCGGATCGGATGTCGCTGAATCATCGGAGAGCAGCGTACCTGACGTAGACGTCTCTGAGGTGGGCGCTGATGGTGATCATGGGCAGGCCGCTGCGGATGAACTCGAGGGT
>CALELH010000624.1 GCA_937902595.1 uncultured Myxococcales bacterium | reverse complement strand
GCCGTCTCTTTGGACGCAGCGGCCGAGCCAGAAGACAGCGCCCTCCCATTAGACGCAGCCCCCGAGCCAGCAGACAGCGCCGTCTCTTTGGATGCAGCCGCCGAGCCAGAAGACAGCGCCGTCTCTTTGGACGCAGTCCCCGCGCCAGAAGACAGCGCCGTCTCTTTGGACGCAGTCGCCGCGCCAGCAGACAGCGCCGTCTCTTTGGACGCAGTCCCCGCGCCAGCAGACAGCGCCGTCTCTTTGGACGCAGTCCCCGCGCCAGCAGACAGCGCCCTCCCAGGGGACGCTTCGCCGGACGCCGAGATCGCGGGAGACGGGGGCGCCATGGACGGTGCTCGCCTCGCGACCTGTGAGGATGGACTACAAAACGGCGACGAGGTCGCTATTGACTGCGGAGGCGCTTGTCCCCCGTGCCCAATTCGAACCATCGTCGTTCGGCCCCCTGTCTATGAACGTGCGCTACGAAACCCGATGAAGGGCCTCACGACCAACGGCGTCCGGGAACACGAATGGGCCAGCCTGTCCCATGTCTACATTCGCTGGAACGAACTCGAAGATCGAGAGGAAGACGGGATTGAGCGGATCAGACGGGTGAGCGACGCCAAGTTCGCTGGAGTGGTCCAACGCAACGTCAAGGTGATCCCGAGAGTCTATTTACATTGGTCTAGAGACGACCAGAAGTACTGGCCCTCCGACATGGAGACCGATGACTACAGTAGTCCCCAATTCCAGCGTCGACTCACACGCCTGGTCGCTCGACTGGGACAGGTGTGGAATGACGATCCTCGGGTCGCCTTCATTGAGCTCGGAATCTTTGGAAAGTGGGGAGAGCACCACAGCCCCTCACCCGAGCCAGAGCTGCAGGCGCTCGCGAGCCAAGCCTTCGCAGATGCTTTCCCTGACAAACACGTGTCAGTTCGACATGCCTGGAATCAGTTCCAAGGTCACAGCTTCGCTGAATATTGGGATTCATTTAGCCATTACGACCAAATGTGGCCTCACGGCCAGCAGGTTCGGCAGATGAATCAAGCAGACGCCCGCTATCGGACGACCTATATCGGAGGAGAGACAGCCTACGACTGGGGAGGGTGGGAAATACAACCAGGAACGACTCCCACGGATAGCGTGCGAGACCCCGTTCATCGCAACTTCATCATCAACACGATTCGGTGGCTTCATTGCACACAGCTGCGCTGGATCCACGCCTATGACGTGGCCGACGAGGCCGCGCGAGCGGGCGCAGAAGAGGTCCAGAGAGCGATGGGATATCGCTTCCTGCTCGAATCCGTCGAATTTACCCCAGAGGTCATAGACGGCCAGCTACGAGTAAGCTTGACCGTCCAAAACGAGGGGTCTGCGCCCTTCTACTACGATTGGCCTGTGCAGGTCGCGCTCTTGAACCCAGAGACCTACGAGGTAGCCTGGAGCGCGACATATGCAGACTTGGATATTCGAACTTGGCTTGGAGGAGAGGGCTGGCCGGAGCCCGAATGGACTCCGAGGGACCATTGGTCCCGCTTCGCAGCCCCTAACCATTGGGCCGAGGGCCCGCTCGCTTGGAGTGTTCCGGCGCCATTGCACACGGTCGATGAGACCTTCGCTGTCGAGGCTCCACCGGGCCGGTACCTGCTCGCCGTCTCGGTCCTCGATCCAGCCAATCACGCTCCCAACCTACGCTTCGCTACGCGCTGGTATCTCAACGGCGGGCTTCACCCTGTGGGTGTCGTCAGCGTTGCACGCGGTGAAGGTGGACCGCTGCCTGATGACTTACGCTTTGATGATCCCTGGCTTGACCAGTCGATCTCCTATGGTCCCTAAGCGCTCCCGTAAAGACGGCCTCAATCGCAGCCGAAGACCTGAGCGTCAGGAGTCGCGTCAAGAACCGCAAGCGCCCCATCGGCGATCTCCAAACTTCGTCCTTGGTCATCCACCCAGCCGCTTGAGGTCTCCGGATAGTAACAGCTGTAGTCAATATCACCGGTCTCCTGGGGGTCTGTATCGGGTGCATAGCTTAGCCCTTGGGGACCTAGGAACCCCGTCTGGGCGATCATAAAACGACCATCTTCGTGCCAAGCTCGATTCATGATCATGTTGACGTCAGCCACGGGCTCGAGATCGATAGGCCCATCGAGAACACTTAAAGTGTCGGCGTCAAGGAAGGTCAACTGCCCGGTCTTTCCCTGACAAGTCGCGCTCATCTCCAATTTGGCCAAGATGCGTCCATCAGGGCTAGGAATGACCGTGAGAACGTCCCCGGTTGTCACCGCGCTCTGCCCCGCAGCATCGCACGAGATCATACTCAGAAACCGCCGTTGGCCGAGGGATGTCGCGCGGCCATCAAGCTCAACTTTGTATGCCGTGTAATTGGCGGTCTTATTCATCCCATCGTCCAGCTCCGGGAGCTTCTCCTGCCGATGAACGATGGCGTAGCCCTGACCCCTCATGAGATAGATCGGGCGCGCCCAACCGCGGCCTCTAGGAAGGATGCTCCGTGGTTCAGCGCCTGAACCGATGTCATCGAAGACGAAGATTTCACTCTCCATATTGCGAATCTTGACGTGGGTGACCGTGTCTTTGCCCTCATAGAATCGGTACACGCCTAGAGCCGCGTTGCCGTCCTCAGACCAGACCGCGCTCGAGGACCACCCCTCCATGTCACTCCAGCCACAGGCGGTCAAAAAGACACAGCCCATCAGCGTCAACGTTTTCCTTGGTAGCCAACTCGCCATCGGGTCACTCTCCAGTCATAGGGCCCTTTTCATACTAGTCAATTAACACCTATCGCCGCCAGGTACCTCAAAATGTGAAGGGAGCGACCTCCCAGAAGACAGCTACCCATCTAGGGGTCACCTTCAGCTGCCTGCCAAACAACTCGACCCAGTGGGCGAGAACGGACAAGATATCGAAGGGTCAAGCAGAGAAGGAACCAGAATTGCTCACAGCCTCGCCCAGGGTCATCGTCTCCCTCTCCCTAGTGATGGTCATGATGACCGCGTCACGTCCGCTGGCAGAGACCGAGCGTCCGGCTTGGACTGCGACAGTCAAGTGGTCTCAAGACATCCACGCTGACGCCATTGAGACCCTCGCCCCCCTTGTGAAGCCCCTCAAGAGGGACTGCGACCGTCTAGGGCTCAAGGGGTGTGACGCGCTGTCCCCGCCAACGCCGCGCCCTACCGGCTACCAACTACTGCCAGAGATCATCAAGGATGACGTCGCCTCGCCACGGGCCCCGTACACGACGGTATATTCACTCGAGAAGCTCACCAAGAGATTGGCCATTATGGCCCGTGATGTAGACCTTCTGGCTGCACAGAGGGAACACGGTCTAGCCACTCAGGAGTCTGTCAAAGAATACCAGACACTCAAGAAGCAGCTCGACAACTTGGACGCACACGTGAAGTACCATGCCTATTGGCAACAAGCCGCCGTTGACTACAGGAGCTGGTACAAGAAGCGGCGACACCTGGCCGATCGTGCCGGTCAGATGATGACGGCGTGGCGGAGTAAATCTCCAAAGCGGGACGCCCTAAGAGAGAGTCTGGTTGAAGCCCTGGCCCCCTTCTCGCCGGCGAAGCATGGAGTCAGCTGCTCTCGAAGCCACTCTCCTAGTCGGCTTGTGGTGACCCTCGATGTTCACACGGACATCTACCAACCGGAATTCCTGAAGAGCTACGGTGATGCGGTACGCTCACACTTCTCCGGCCCGAGTTCGACCAGACCACTCACTGTGACCCTTCGATTCCATGAAGTCTCGGGCCAGGCGCTCTTCCATGATGCCCCCCCCAAGGACGGCAGCAGAGTAGACGAAGCCGCCCACCGGAAACGATTCGGTAAGGACGTACTGATACTTACGACTGGTGCGGCCTCCCATCACGCCTTTAATCGCCACTCAGTCCACCTTGGCTCAGGGACGATAACTCCCCGACAGATGGCCCACGAGACGGGGCACCTGCTTGGCTTTAGCGACGTCTATCTGAGGCACTTCCGCCCCCACGCGCATGCGCGCTACGGGGTAATCTTTACGGAGTGGGCGGGGCTGCAAGCCGACCTCATGGGTGACAGCGGTGGAGGCCGAGTCACCTCGAAGATGCGGGATCGGATAATCGCCGCCTATTGCCGCTGAGGCTTAAGCCTCTTCGGACTCTTCCTCGGGCTCTAACGCTCGCTGCCGGCTGAGCCAACCGCTCCCATACAGCCGTTTCGCCAACCATCGCTCGAGAGTCGGCGTGATTCGCTGCAATGACCATAGCAACTTGGCGTCCCACTGAGGAACTACATACAGTTGGCCTCGTTGAGCCCCTCTCAGGGCGGCCTTCGCGATGGACTCCGGCGTCACTCCCGTCTTCGACATCAGGCGTGCGCCCATGTCTCGAAGGGTGGAATCTGGGGTACGCATACGGTTCAGCAGCGACGTCTTCACCATACTTGGCGTGAGCACCGTGACGCCTACGTCAGTTTGAGAGAGTTCGGTCGCCAGGGTCGCGCTTAAGGACACCACCGCGGCCTTGGAGACGTTGTATGGCCCAAGCTCCGGCGTCGACACAAGACCGGCCACGCTGGCCACATTGATCACCAGGCCCCGGCCTTGTTTCCTCAATATCGGGACAAAGTAATGACAGCCATAGATGACGCCCCAGAGGTTTACGTCAAGCACATGGCGCCAGTCCTCAAGGGCAACATCACCGATGGCGCCGGCCGTGATGCTGCCGGCATTATTCACCAATAGGTCGACACGTCCAAGGGCGCTGAGGGACGCCTCGGCCAGCGCCCGGACACCATCGGCAG
>CALELH010000623.1 GCA_937902595.1 uncultured Myxococcales bacterium | reverse complement strand
TTCGTGATCTATTTGGCCGTCGCGTCATTAGGCGCGTGGCGGGG
Organism: uncultured Myxococcales bacterium; assembly: GCA_937902595.1. GTDB lineage: Bacteria > Myxococcota_A > Bradymonadia > UBA7976 > UBA1532 > UBA1532. Next base: position 3,096 of record CALELH010000623.1, on the reverse strand, counting down.
CGAGAGCCTGTATCGCCGGTTCTCAGGGGACACGACCTGGTCGACCTTTGTCCGCCGTCTGGCCATCGCGCTGGCGCTCTTCTCTGGGCTGGGGGTCGTGGGGTTATCCGTGATGCCGGTGAATTGGTACTCCAAATGTGCGTGGCGTTACTGCGGCCGCGCGATGGGACCGGGGTTATTTCGATCGCCTTATCCGGTGGGCACCCCCAGCTGTGGAGCGTGGATGAAATGCGCCAACGAATACCCATATTCGAAGCGTCAGTACCGCGCGCTTTTACGGCGCATGGAGGCGCAGGGCTGTGAAGCTCCGTAGGGAGTCTCTGCCTATGTGGCGCTCCAATCGGGCCCTGTTCGAAGCCCCTCTCCGTAGGGGTTGGGGTCGAGTGGTGCGGCGTATTGAGGTGGAGGTCTCATGAGTAAATTGAGGTTGGCCGACGCGAGTGAACGGCCCATCGTCGAGGCCCTGCTCTTCGATTATCTGACTGAGCTCAAAGCGCTGGTGTGCGGTGATTGGGACCCGGCCGCTTATCCTTGGCTCGACGTACAGTGGACCGACCCTCAGCGCCACGCGCTTCTGGTCTGCGTAGCGGATGAGCCCGTGGGTCTCGCCCTCATCAGGACCGCGCCGGAGGACTCCGAGGACCGCCATGAGCTGGCCGAACTCTACCTGGCGCCAGCCCACCGAGGCCAAGGGCTCGCAGACGACGCGGTGGCGGAGATCTTGCGCATGTTCCCCGGATCTTGGAAGCTCGCGACCCACCAGAGAAATCAACGCGCCGTCTCCTTTTGGACTCGGGCCATCGCCACGGCCACCGGAGCGCCTCCCGAGGTGACGGTGATAGGTCCGGGCGAAGACGCTCGAGTGCGCTTCAGATTTGAGGTCACCTAAGACTCGTTCTTGGAACTCAGCGCGATGTCTCTGACGCCGCGGCTGTGGTATGGGTCGGTCAGACTATTTCAGCTCAGTCATGGGGAGGCGATATGTGGAGGGGCAACGCGTGCGTCGCGCTGGTCTTTATAGGTATTATTGGGTGCGGTGATGGCGATTCTCTGGGCCCACAAGATGCCAGTGATTGTCGTCGGGATGGGGTCGGGTGCACCGCGGGATTTACCTGTGGCCCGAACACCGACGGACTGTATGAATGCCTGCCCGATACGACCGACGCTGAGACGGACCAGTCCATCCCCGACCAAGACTTGCCCGACCAAGACTTGCCCGACCAAGGCTTGCCCGACCAAGGCGTGTCCGACCAAGGCGTGTCCGACGCCCGGCCAGCGCCGCGCTGTGATGATGGGCTGACCAACGGGGGTGAGACCGACGTCGACTGTGGCGGCGACTGCGCCCCGTGCGCTGATGACGGGGCGTGCGCGGCGGGCGATGACTGCGAGAGCGGCGTCTGCACCAACGGCCGCTGTGTGGCCGCGACCTGCGATGATGGGATTCTCAATGGCGGCGAGGTCGCCATCGACTGTGGGGGAGGCACCTGCCCTGGCTGCCCCGATGGGCTACCCTGTGGTGCCGCGAATGATTGCGCGAGCGGGGTCTGCACCGACGGGCTCTGCGCAGCCCCCAGCTGCGATGACGTCGTGCGTAACGGAGGCGAGACCGACGTAGACTGTGGTGGGTCCTGCGACCCGTGTTTAGACGATCAGGGCTGCGCGCAGCCGAGCGATTGTACGAGCGGGGTATGCACCGACCAGCTCTGCCAGGCGCCGACCTGTGAGGACGCCACCCGAAACGGCGACGAGGCCGACCTGGACTGCGGAGGGGCGTGTCCGCCGTGCGCACCAGACGGGGCCTGCGCCGAGGGCGCCGATTGCGACAGCGGCGTGTGCACCGACGAGCTCTGCCAGGCGCCGAGCTGTGATGACGCCGTACGCAATGGCGATGAGCCGGACGTGGACTGCGGCGGCTCCTGTGAACCGTGCGAGGTGGGCAACGCCTGTCTCCAGGCGGCTGACTGCGGGAGCGACGTATGCGCAGACGAGCGCTGCCAGGCGCCGCGCTGTGGCGATGGCGTCGTCAATGGAGATGAGGTCTGCGACGACGGCAACGACGTTGAGACTGACGCGTGCACCAGCGCCTGCGTGGCGGCCCGCTGCGGGGACGGCCTCGTCCAGGACGGCGTCGAGCAATGCGATGATGGTGATGAGAGCGCAGGCTGCGACGCCGATTGCACCGCGGCGGATTGCGGCGATGGGGTGCTCAACGCGGCCGCGGGAGAGGTCTGTGATGACGGAAACGATGACGACACCGATGACTGCACCAACGCATGCCAGGCGGCGCGCTGCGGCGATGGGATCCTTCAGGTGGCTGGGGTGCAGTGTGGTGGGCTCAACGGGGCCGGTCTGTCCATGGGCGACGCCTTCGATTTTGATGAAGGTTCCCCCACGGAGCCGGATCCCGAACTAGGAGGTGACATCACCCACGGCGGCGCGATCCAGGCGATCAACGGCGCGCGCCAGGTCTTCATCGATGGCGCGGAGCTCGATGAGGTGCGCTGTGGTCCGGACGACGGCCGCGCCTATGGATTCGACATCATCGGGTGCGACCAGGCGAACGCGGGGGTCACGTGCCTACGCACGGCGGAGGGCGACTACTTCAAGTACATGATCACGGGGCCCTGCGGTGAAGAGAACGAGGGAGTCATCGCTCTTGATTGGCGACGCAGCGACTGCGGTGAGGCCTGCGACGACGGGAATGACGACAACACCGACGCGTGCACCGACGTCTGCGAGCTGGCCCGCTGCGGCGACGGCTACGTGGGTCCGGGCGAAGAGTGTGACGGCGGCGATGGCTGCACCGATGAGTGCGCCCAGGCCGCTGTCTGTGGGGACGGCGTCATCGAGGGCGACGAGCAGTGCGACGATGGGAATGAGGACAACACCGACGATTGCAGCGACACCTGCGAGACGCAGACGTGTAACGACGGTATCCAAAACGGCGCGGAGACCGGGACGGACTGTGGTGGCCCCAATTGTCCCATGTGCTTTCGTGACTTCTATGTCGACACAGAGGGTGATGATGTCATCGGCACCGGCGCCCAGGATAATCCATGGCGTACGATCACTCACGCCGTGCGCGAGGTCCCGCCG
>CALELH010000622.1 GCA_937902595.1 uncultured Myxococcales bacterium | reverse complement strand
TAGAACCGTCGCATTCGGGCCTGTGTCTGAGCCTCAAGGAGAGGCCATCGCCTACGACGAGGCTGGCACGGGCGTGTGGACGATCTCCGAGGACCCATCAGGGGAGCAGGTGCAGCCATTGCACCATTATGGATGTGCGGACTAGGTGGTCGGACGACCTCGGTGCTGCATATATAGCGCTAGGGTGACGCCGCCCACGATCATCCCCAGGGTCACGAGGATGAGCAGGGCCAAGCCCAAATCATCACGGGGGGTCGCTCGACTGTCGATCAGAGACACCTCCGGGGCGAGGCGCAGCCCACTCTCGGTTAACCTTTTGCGCTGAGAGCTCCTAAGACCCTCCCACCAAACATTACGTAATATGCCCTCTACATGCTTCTCTTGGGTCAGGGAATCTAGGTCACTCGCCAGGACCTGTACGATCACCCTCACGTCTTCTTTTGGTGTCCAAGAGGGCGAGACCAGAGGAATCCACACGTTCGTTCGTTCGTCGACGACGCCTTCACGCGCGTCGTTCACCGCCAGACTCTGTTCGAGTCGACCTCCGGTGATTCTTAGGGTGCGTGTGTCCTGCGGATGATCGACCTTAGAGAGGCCTATCTCGCTGCGTTGTGTATCGAGACCGTGGATGATCAATGGTGTGCAGATGATCCCGACGAGCAGGAGTGCGGCTGACATCAGCAAGGGGAGGGCGTACCAGGTCATCGACTTTGAGCCCATACGCTCGTAGGCGTCGTTGACCGGGAGGTGTCGAATGTCGATCTCAGGTCGACACTCCAGCAACGCCTCCACGAGAGCATTCAGTCCTGACTCACCGTGATCTGAGAAGATCCGAGCGCGTTTAAGCGCGCCAGACTTGGTCATATAGCTCAGGATAAGCTCGACGCTCTCTCTGCCCGATCGCTCGTCGACAAATAGATGCTTCAGTCGGTCCAACCGCACGTTGATCTGGCGAATACCCATCTGCACATGGAGGGCTTCGCTGGTCATCTGGGCAGTTACTGTGAAGACCGTGTAGCTGAATCGGAAGTTCTTCTCTTTTTGAGCCTGCATCTCATGCCTCGTATTGAGGAGCGCAGTTTGGCATTCTCCGGGTGTGTGGTCCAGCCGGTGAATTTAAGCATAGGAGGCGAGTGATGCCTGATGAGAAGACGACGCGTATTGTGGACAGCAGAATGCGACTGCGTCGACGTTTCCTCGAGAGAATGCGAAACACACCTTCTGTGGCTGATCAAGAGCCTCAGGGTAGTGGCCCTGTCAATCGACACGGGATGCCGAGGCTCCCGATAGGTCAAACCGAGACGAGGAAGTGGCCCGTACTCGATCTTGGGGTGCACCCGTCGGTGAGCACGGAGGAATGGCAGCTCACTATAGATGGAGCGGTCAAGAACCCCATTCGATTGGATTGGAAGGCGATGATGTCTCTGGAGCAGGTCGATGATGTTCAAGACTTTCATTGCGTGACGACCTGGAGTCGATGCGATCTAGCCTTCTCCGGTGTTCGACTCTCGTCGGTCCTTGCGCTGGCTGAGCCAGAGGATGGCGCCAGCCACATTATGTGCTACGCCTATGACGATTACACGACGAATGTGTCCCTCGTCGAGGCGTTGAAGGATGATGTACTCCTGGTTCATTCCTGGGATGGGGCGCCTCTTCCAAGAGAACACGGCGGTCCTCTCCGAATGGTGACTCCGCAGCTCTATGCGTGGAAGGGCGCCAAGTGGATCAATCGGATCGAGTTTATGACCGAAGATCGGCGTGGCTACTGGGAGCAGCGTGGGTATTCAAACACCGCCTATCCATGGCGCGACGATCGCTATTCGGATGATTGATTAGACAGGGGCCGCAGCGGCTAGCCTCGAGCCGTCGAGCTCGCGACGATCTCTCGCATGACGATGACCTTGATCTGCCCAGGGTAGATACACTCTTCCTCGATGGTCGCCGCGATGTCGGTGGAGAGTCGCGCAGCGGAGTGATCATCAATCTTGCGGGGGTTCGCCTCAATACGAACCTCTCGGCCTCCCTGGATGACATAGCATCTCTGGATCCCACGCCCCTTAAACCGCGACACGATCGCCTCGATCTCGTCCACACGCTTTGTATAGGACTCAAGAGTCTCTCTACGCGCCCCCGGACGGGCCCCGCTCAAGGCGTCTGCGGCCGCAACAAGGTGCGCTAGAGGTGTAGAGGGCCGCTCATCGTTATGGTGTGCTGCGACGGGGTGTACAATCTCCGGGATTTCTCCGTGCTCACGCGCAAAATTTGCGCCGCTGACCGCGTGACTACCGATCGCCTCAGTCTCAGCCCAAAGCACCTTGCCGATGTCATGAATCAGCGCCGAGCGATGAGCCATCCTTATGTCGAGACCCATCTCGTCGGCCATAATCCCGCATAGATGAGCTGTCTCAATGGCGTGCTGCCATTGATTCTGCGTATAGCTGGTTCGGTAGAGAAGCTTCCCGACGAGATAGAGGATCTCTGGATGCATCTTCTTGATCTTCAGTAATCGCGCGGCGCGTCGACCTGCGTCATGAGCGATCTTATCGAGGTCTTTCTGTGCTTTTTCGACCGCCGTTTTCGCGAGGCCGGCGTCGATCTTTCCTGCACGAATCATCCTCTGGTACGTCAGACGTCCGACCTCTCGCGTAAAGGGGTCTGGTGCCTGCAGATAGAAGTTCCCTTCACCGCGATCTACGAATTCGACATCACTAAATTCATAGATCGCTCGCAGAACGGCGCGATCATCGGCGAGGACTGCATCTTTGAGCTTCTGGCCCTCCGGCAAGGTGACCGACGCGACTAGCCGGTTCGCCGATTGGGGGTTCCCATAACGTTGAATCGCCACCTGCATCAGCTTGCGGGCCTCTTGCTCGCTCTGCTCTGCGAAGCGCCGTTCGTAGATTTTCGCGGCCTTTTGAGCCGTGATGATCGTGCTCTCTTCGAGCTCGACTGAGAGGTCCTCTAGAACATTGGGCAACGAGTCGCCCGCAGCCTGCTCCGTCTCATCGATGAACCGCTGCTCCAGGTCTTCGATCTCAGCCCTCAGCCCCTCAAGCTCATCCCGCTTCTCTTTGATGGCGGCGAATCGTTCACCGAGGTCTGCATCTCGTGACTGTGCGTTTGTCTCGCGTCGCTCAATAGACTGGCGCTTCCTCGAGAGGCGCTCTTCATCCTCTTTGAGCTCTTTTTCCCGACGGCTCACTTGCCGCTCGAGCCTGGTTCTAAGGGACTCCGCACGAGCCTCTATGGATTGGTTATCCAGCTCTCTTACCTCTTGGCTGGCCAAGATGGACGCGTTGGCTTGCCGCTCAATACGTCGCTTAAGGGCTTCGCGTCGTCGCCGCTCTCCGTAGAGCACTGCGCCCGCGGCGACCGCGGCGGTGGCGGTGGCGGTGATGATCATATCGTCTCCTTCGGCAGGTCGATTTAGCCGACGCTACCAGCGCACACGATTTTCCCGATCTGGCTTAAAGATCGCAAGGTTTCGAGGTTTTGCGCTTATAGGTGTATGTTATTACTACAGAAAGTATGCGGCGGCAGCGATCCCGACGATCGCGATTACTACCCCGGCAATGACCTTCTGGTTGGAGTTCGGCGCACTCACCTGCTCAAGACTCGCCGAGGACGTATTCGTCTCCATTGGCCCCGAAGAGGCGGTAGGTGAACTCCCATCTGGGTTTAAAGAGAAGGCTTGTCTCACCTGAGTTGAGAACTGCTCTCCCTTATCTTCATAGCCGTCCGCGAGATCGCTCAAAACTCGGTCACCGATGGCGTCGATATGATCAGGGTCCTGAGCTTTCATGAACCACTGAGTCTCTCTAAACATACCTTCAGGGCTCCCGACCGCGACGCCCTGTTCGGTTCCAGGTTTCTCAAACTTGTGATCCGCGAGGTTGAGCGCGGCCCGGGAGACATTAATGGCTGGTGCGGGAGAGTCCGCTTTCTTTGCCGTGTCCTGCGACGGCGACGGCGCTGACTCGGGCTCCGGGTCCGGCGCGCTCTTTACAGTGGGAGCTGGGTCGCTCTCCGGCGCACTCTTTACAGTGGGAGCTGGGTCGCTCTCCGGTCCTTGTGCTTCCATGTCTATCGCCGTCGCGGCCAGCCGGGGGTTTGGCTCCGGGGCTGCGTCGATATGAGTCTGCCCCGGATCTGGCGTCGACTGCTCCGTCGGAGCGTCTTGCTTCGTCGCGGCGTCAAGCTCAGCGCGGAGCTTTTGTGCTTCCTCAGAGGAATCGAGGGCGATCGTTTGTGCGGGTGAATGCGCAGCCGCAGCCCTAGCCTCTCGTACGTCGTTACCGCAGACGCCGCAGAAGTTGGACCCGTCTGGAACATCGCTCGCGCAATTAGGACACTTCATCTCGTAACTCTCCGTGACAGCTTTTCAGCCGATATCAACGAGGCCCAGTATCAACCCGAAAGCGGCCTGGGGCAAGCCCTCCAATATTTCAGACGAACTTTGGGTAAAAAACTCACACTCTTACGTCTGCGCACCGGCGATGATCGCCTCGACGACGCTCGGGTCTGCCAAGGTTGAGACATCGCCCAATTTGTCACTCTCACCTTCAGCAACCTTACGTAGAATCCGTCGCATGACTTTGCCCGAACGCGTCTTGGGTAGGCCGGGGACAATCTGGAATAGATCCACCCGCGCGTGGGCGCCGATCGCGGTCCTCACCGTACCGTTCAGATCAGCTTCGATGGTCGCCATGGCTTCATCCTGGAGCACAATATAGGCATAGACGCCCTGCCCCTTAAGTGGGTGGGGGTAACCCACGACCGCCGCCTCGGCGACGGCGTTATTAGAGACGAGGGCTGCCTCAAATTCAGCTGTACCCATGCGATGTCCAGAGACATTGAGTACGTCGTCGATTCGACCCGTGATCCAGTGATATCCGTCCGCATCTCGGCGGCATCCATCACCAGTAAAGTAGAGACCGTCGTAGGCTGAGAAATAGGTGGATATGTATCTCGCATGATCACCGTAGACCGTACGTGCCTGACCCGGCCAGGGATAGCCTAGGCAGAGATGCCCTTGACCTGGGCCGCGGATTTCCGTCTGCGTCTCGGGGTCGACCAAGACAGGCTCGATTCCTGGGAGTGGTAGTGTGGCCGATCCAGGCTTGGGAGGTGTAACAGGCGCGATGGGCGTGATGCAGATGCCGCCGGTCTCCGTCTGCCACCAGGTGTCGACGATGGTGCATCGGCCCTCTCCGACAACTTCGTGATACCAGGTCCAGGCGTCTGGATTGATCGGCTCTCCTACGGTCCCGAGCACCCTTAGGCTCGTTCGGTCGTACTTTCTTACCGGATCACTGCCATGGGCTGCGAGGGCGCGAATCGCTGTAGGGGCCGTGTAAAAGATTGTGATCTTGTGTCGCTCGACCATGTCCCAATACCGGCCAGCGTCAGGATACAGCGGAGTCGATTCAAACATCAGCGTCGTCGCTCCGTTGGCCAATGGGCCATAGACGATGTAGCTGTGACCTGTGATCCAGCCCACGTCTGCGACGCACGCGTAGACATCATCATCTCTGAGGTCGAAGACGGTCCTGTGGGTGTAAGACGTGTACGTTATATACCCGCCGCAGGTGTGCAGCACCCCCTTTGGTCGGCCCGTCGATCCAGACGTATAGAGGATGAACAGTGGATGCTCGGCTGGGACGATCGTCGCCTCGCAAACTGGAGCCGAGGCCTCGACCGCCTCGTGCCACCAGACATCGCGACCCTCAGTCCAGCCTATGTCTGCTTTGGTTCGCTGATAAACAAGGACTTTCGAGACTGGTGAGTCACCGGACACGGCGTCGTCTGTGGTCGCCTTCAAGGGGATCCTACGGCCGCCCCTCAAACCTTCGTCTTGAGTGATTACGACGGAGGCGCCGCAATCCTCAATGCGATCTCGTAGAGCGTCCGCCGAGAAGCCACCGAATACAACGGAGTGAACGGCGCCAATTCGTGCGCACGCGAGCATCGCGACGGCTGCCTCTGGAACCATACCCATATATATAATGACACGGTCACCAGATTTGACGCCCATAGACGACAAACAATTGGCCGCCTGACACACACTCCCATGCAGGTCCCGATAAGAGATCTTACGCACATCTCCGGGCTCGTCTCCCTCCCAGATGATCGCCGTCTTGTTGGGTTGAGTCTCCACATGGCGATCTAGGCAAGATTCGGTGATGTTCAGTTGGCCATCCTCAAACCACGAAAAGGGAGTCTCTTTTACCGAGTAATAGTCGCCATTGAGCCCGACTGTTGGTTCCGTACTCCAGGCGATGGTGGACTGCGTAATGTTCAGCCAAAAGGCGCTCGGATCGTTACGCCAGCGATGTCTAGCTTCGAGCCACGCGCCCATCGTCGATATGGGCTGTTGGCCTCCCTCTTGGACTCGCGCCGGGATCGCGTATATCTCAGCCATTCATTACCTCCCTTCGATCATACTGATGCAGGCGCCCAGGAGACCAGAACTGTCAGCCAGCTACAAGGGCAACGATCCGGTGGTGTTATCACCTCGTTTTTGAACTCTTCGAGGCGCATTCCATTGGGGGTGATCTACTTGCAAATAGTTACATCTGGGAGGTCCTCCGGATGGGCCGCTCGGGCGAACGGGATTGGGGACCAATCAAAGTCCGAGAGACCACCGCACTGGCCCTAATATATAGGGCCGACCACACTCTCCGAGTGTGTCGGAAATAGATGACGCCCAATGGAGAACCGTTCAGTTGAACTCGTCGACAGAAAAACCAGGTATTATGAGAGGTTGCGCGTACACCTAGGTCGGCGTATCTTGCCGCCAATGGCCAAACGAGCACCCAAGAAGAAGACCTTTCCAACGATCGATGGCGTCGAGATCTTAGAGCGTATGGACGACGGCATCGGAGCTGGTCGGTTTCACGCGCGCATCAAGGACAGCGGCCAAGCTGTTGATCTCCTGATGTTGGACCCGGGTGGTGAGCCTGCCCTTGAGTGGGCACGGAGCCTGAAGACGATCGAGAGTGTAAACATACCCAGGGCGCTCATGCTGAATGAGTCCGAGGGGAGCACTTGGGTCGCCATGTCGATTCCCGACGGCGAGACGCTGAGTCAGTGGTTAACCGAGAATGGCCGGCAAGTCGCAGAGATCGACGCGCTGAACATCATTATGCAGATCGCGATGGCCTTACAGGCGTCCCACAGTGAAGGGATCACTCACGGGCAGCTCGACGCCGACTCCATCGTGCTGGAGCACATGGACGGCGGGTTACATCGGGTCCATGTTGTTTGGTGGTGCCCACCTGGCGAAATTGAGGAGGGCGCAGAGCCGGTTCGCGATGACCTGCGCGCTTTGGGTCAGCTTCTGTATATGTTGATCACCGGTGTCCTCCCGCCTTCGGCGCAGACGGAGAATGTCGAGAACCTAGAGGGCGACAGCACAGGTGCTTTTGATGATGTCCTCATGGACTGGATCGATGAGGAGCGAGATTTGAAGGGGCTCGGTCGTCCAGCGATGGAAGCTCTGGCCGATGCGAGCAGCTTTGATTCAGTCTCAGAGTTCGTGGAGCAGCTACTCCCTCATTTCACGGAGCACCTCTCGACGACGATCGTCGAGACGGGTGACGCTTTGGAGTCTGACCGGACCTTCATGATGGAGGTTGAGCGTCAGCGCCTCCGACTGAAAGAGCTGCAGACTCGGGAGCGATTCATTCGTGACTGGCTCGCTGATCATCTTGACCGCATTGATGAGTGTGAAGGTCAGTTGGAGCGATATCGATCTCGATTGCGTGGGCTAGAGAACCTTCAAGCTGACATCTCACTTCGTATGTGCGTCGACGCTGAGCGGGCGACGCGCGCCATAGATGATGTGCTCGCCGCCTGGGCGCCAGACGAGGTCGTCGAAGAGATTCATATCGATGAGCCTCCACCGCTGCCGACGGAGCTCGGCGTCGCGGACAGCCCCGTTCGGGCTGAGGACGACACGACCAACCCCGACAATCAAAATGAGCCCGATGAGCCCAGCGTCGCGCAGGCATCGACTCCCCGTTATGGACTACTCAGCGTAATCACGGGTGTACTGGTCGCTGCAGTGTTGGGCGCGCTTGGCACGATCTGGATGTTTCAACCACCGGTTGGATCAGAGGCTCAAGAGCCCGTGGAGCAGACCTCATCTATACCTTCGGTACCGGGACGGTCTCAGAAACAGATGGCGATCGCTGTCGCGCCACAGCAGACAGAACCGCCTGTCGGTGAGGCAGGGCAGCCGGGGATTGTCGCGACAAAGAGCGAGGATCAGGGCGTGAAGGAGCTCGCCGTCGCTGCGGACGCGGCGCTCGAACAGCCAATCAAGCCGAGTGATAGTCAGGGAAAGAAGCCAGGGTTCACTGGCGTCGATCTTAAGGATGGGCCTTCAGGCATGGTCTCTGTTCGCGGCGGTCTTCTCCGCTTAGGGCTGGGCATGAGTCAAGTGGGTAAGGCGATTGTGATCTGCCGTGAAGATCGGGCGCGATTCGACAAATCTCCGTGCCAGAAAATCGCGGGCGAGATTGGGAATGAGACCGCCGAGGTCAAATCCTTCTATCTTGATAAGACAGAGGTCTCACAGGCGGCGTACAAGAGATGTGTTCGAGCCAAGAAGTGTCGCTCAAGCCGAACACCATGGGAACTCAAATCCCAGCCTATTACAGGGATTACTCGGCAGAACGCGAGCGCATACTGTTCTTGGAGAGGTGCTCGCTTACCGACTCACAGAGAGTGGTTGTACGCGGTGCGAGGACCGGACAGGTCGGCTCTCTTTCCTTGGGGGGATGAGCCGCCGATCGCGGGGAAGACCGCGCGCGCCAACTCGGGTCGTTATGTCAGAGGTGGTGGACGATCCGATCGGCGCGACAGAAATAAGTACGCGGGCCCAATTGGGATTTTTGGGGATGTCGATAGCCCCTTCGGAGCGATAAATTTGGTCGGTAACGTGCGGGAGTGGACTTCGACTGGTGAGATGAATTCAGCGCTCGTCGTCGGAGGTGGTTGGCAAAACGCGCCACACCAGCTGCGCTCCAGCCGTCTCGATAAAGTCAAAGGCAACAAGATCTCCAACGATATCGGTTTCCGCTGCGCTAAGTCGCCGAAGATAAATTGATGGACACACTCGAACTATTAGAATCAGCATGGTCGGCCGCACGCGAGGGGCAAGGACGCTTCATACATTTAATGGGCGGTGTTGGTTCGGGGAAGTCTACGACGCTCGCGCGGTTTCTAGAGAAGCTCTCGGACGATGAGCAGCACGGCGCTGTTGTCTCAATTAGATGCGGGGACCACAGCCTGGTTCGTAGTAGCGAGCATGGTGAGATAGAAGATTTAGTTGCCCGAATCGCTGAGGGTGTCAGGGTCATAGATTGGGAAGATGGCGCCGCCGCGAAAGAGGAGGGGGTGCACTGGGTATTACCTGGGGTCGACTTTCTCGCTACCGCGAACAGGATCGCGGTGCTGCCTACAGCCTCCGGCTTACCCGCCGGCCCAAGCCGTGCCCAGATTCACGCTGGATTATTGATCGATATTTGTCGGAATCAGCCCGTCCTGATCGTTCTGGATGACATTCATCGTACGGACGATGTCTCTCGGAGACTTGTTGAGGCGTTGGCCACATCACTTGAGCGTGATTCAAGTGTCCGCTTGCTTGTAGTCGCTGTGGGTACAGCCCCTCTTCGGGCCTCCGACGCAGGTGACGCGGATTCGGCAGAGGAGTGGCAGCCTCACAAGGACGCGATCATCGAGTTCTCTCCGCTCTCTAACGATGAGGTCGCAGAGGTCGCGCATCGAGGGTTAGCGGCGCGCGGCCCCGTCAGCGAAGATTTAATCAGCAAGATTTTGCACGTCGCCCAAGGAAACCCCTTGGTTGCACACACTCTCGGAACCCTCGCGAGTCGAAAAGGTGTCCTGCGCCGAGACGCTTCGGGCGAAGTCAACGATCCAGGTCTGGACTCTCGGCCTGAGTTCCTGGGTCTTGAAGCGCTTGCCGCGGGTCATTGGCCTCGGATGAGAGCAGACTTGTGGGCTGATCTACAGACGGCCGCGGTGATGGGTAAGCGTTTCGAGACGGGGCTATTGGCTCAGGTTTGGTCTGTCCCTGAAGAGGCGGCGCTCATCCGCATCGATGGCCTCTGTGCCACCGGGTACGTGGTGTCCGAAGGTGATGGATGGAGTTTTCTATCCGACGAACTCGCCGCTCAATGCGCTGACCAGATGGGAGTAACGGAGCGTAGTGCGCTCCACGCTCGCATCGCAGCGATCCTCCGGATCTCCGGGCGAACAAGCGACTCATCCTCCCCCAGGGTTGGTGATGTCACCGACACCTGGGTCGATACCCGAAGACGGGATAGACGACTGCGGGTCGAACTCGACAATCTTTGGGCTGCAGCCCGCCATTATTCTGCTGCTGGTCGCCACGAGCTCGCTGCTGAATCAGCGGTCACTTTCGTAGAGCGCCTCTTCGAGACGAGCGGTGGTCATCCCTTCTTGGCTGGACGGTTCGGGAGAAGAGAACACCGAGAGAAGCGCCATCGCATCTATGCAGCGTTGACGGAGGCGAGCGCCCAACTCGAGTTGGCGGAGGCCGTCTATTCGGCGATGGCTTTAGACCAGGAGTTGGTCGAGATCAGGGTTCGTCTTCTGAACGTGCGAAGTCGATTCAAAGAGGTCATGGGAGACTTTGCAGAGGCGAGGCGGACAGCGGATATGGCCGTCGACTTGTCACGCCAGCTCTCCTCCGCAGCAGTGCGCGTCTCCGCTCAACGCGCGCAGCTGGAGGTTTAT